>JBLHKV010000163.1:0-9007 GCA_047618115.1 Halieaceae bacterium
TGAAATACTCATAATGAGCTGGATTCGCGCAGGCGAGTCTACCGCGACTGCAATTGGAGGTCTACATTCAATGGCTGCTGGCTACCTTGGGTTTGGGACGCGGTCGCCACACCTTCATATTGTAGGTACCACCGCCATGTCGTTCGGTCATCGACAATGGAAATTGTTCATCCATATAGTAGAATTTCTTCAGAAATTTTGGGCCTGTCAGCGTTGAAAAAGGCGGTGGATTTACCACAAAAATGCCGTGAAAGTCCCAGGGAGAAACTACAATCAAATCGAAGTGCTGTCGTTCGATATCTCGATAGAGCCCGGTTAGATAGCTCGACCAGATCTGTTTAACGGTGTCCTCCTTCGCATCCTTGAAGAACCAGTGCGGCTTCTCTGCCGCCAGTGGAAAATAAAATGTATGGCCGTCCTGAAACACGCGCCGGTCGTGCCTCAGCAAGTCTGTTATCAATATTTGCGAGGCGAGGATATTCTCCTCTTGGGAAACCAACTCATCCACCCTTTTCCAACCGGCCTCGGTAGTCGAAAAGTCCTGAGGCAGCAGTGACCAGCCCATATACAGACACAAAAGCACAGGTAACGCCACGTATCGCCTACCAACGCGCAGTTTGGACATACCTCCAAAAACACCTATCAACAAAAGAGGTGACAAAAGTTGAAATAAGTATGTGAGGTAATTTCCCGGATTTCTGGCCAGCGAAAAAAATACAATCACTGCAGACAATGCTAAACAGAACCAAAAGTAGAGCGTGCCCCGGTGTTCAGCAACGCTGCGGATACCGGGTTTGATCAAAGACAAAAGCCCCTGCCCGCCCGGGCCATGTACAGTGAGATACAGTTGATAAAGAGCTAGCAACAGCAGTGGCCAGTATAGCCACAAAAATTTGGTGTATTGGAGCACTGCCGTCTCAGTATTTTGTAGCAATGCGGTAGAGATCGCCGTTGAAAATAGCGTGTTATCCAAATAGTAGGGGCTAGTCAGATTTACAATCCACAGACTGCTAACTACCAGTGTTACGAATAGCAGGCCCATGGCCATCGCTCTCAACATAGACTGGTAGATAAAAACATAGGCGCCTACCAGGCCGACAGCCAAAATAAAATACTGCTTACTATAGAACGCGGCAACACCCAACAAGGTCGCCAGCACCAGACTCCCCAACGAAAAAGATGCACGCCATGGCAGGTATAAAATAGTCAGAAACAGAAATACTCCCATGGCGTTGGTACTGGATATGGGTGTCGCATAAAACAGCAGCGCCGCGTAAAACGTACAAGCTGCCGCCAGAGCGTCAATGAGGTCGGCGCCGCAGTCGAGAACGGCACGGGCCACTAGTAGGCAGCTCGCCAATATAAAGACGCCGCACACGGTGCGATGCAATATCAGGTCGTTATCCACAAACCAGGTCAGGGGAGCCACTAACAGGTTAAACAAGGGAGGATATACATACATAGCACCAGGCTGGTATTCCCTGGTATAGGGGTTGCCACCCTCGGCAAAAATTTGGGTAATTAGTAACGTCGTACCCTCATAGTAATCAAGTGGGAACGGCGCAGAGATGATTTGCCAGTGATGGTAAACCAGAGCGAGCAGAGCCAGTATCAGGAACAGAAAATAGTTCGTGCCCCACAAGCGCTCAATTCTGTTCAATTAGATTTACCCATAGCTATGATGGCCCCATGATCACTTGTCGCCTACTCTGTTAGACTCGCAACTTACCCGATCTTGCCGCCGGGGGATACTGCTTACTGGTGCCGTGGACAGGGGGAATCTCTCTCGATACCGGATAACAGCAAAGCTCGCGCTTGATTCATTGTTCTGGTTGTATGAAGATGCCGCCGAAGCACAGCAACTTTAGCCGGACACCAGTCATAACAGGTATGAAAGCAAAGACGTTCTTCTACATGGCCCTCGCGTGCCCCATTGCGTTATTGCTTGCTTTGGGACTCTTCAATTGGCTGGTCAATCCGATCCTGCTGTTTGAGAGCCCGGATATCAAAGGATTCAATCTCAAAAAATCACAGTGGTTCTATTCTCAATTTCTCACCAAACCCTACGCTGTGAGGCGTCGTAAACCCAATGCGCTAATTCTTGGGACGTCCAGATCCGGCTTTACCCTGGATCCATCTCATCCTGGGTGGGACAACTACGACAGTTATAACTACGCCCTGGCAGGCACTACCATGATGGTGCAATGGCACAGCTTTGTTCATGCCAACCACGTCCGACCAGTCAAGCGGGTGCTATTGGGGCTGGATCTGTACATGTTCAATGCCTGTAGGGAACAGCACCGCGAGAAACCAATGCAGGACTATCTCGAACGCCTGCGAGGAGGCGGCCCTGAAATCGCGCGCACCTATCCAAGACGCTTGTTACAGGATTACGCCGATACACTGCTGAGTGCCGACATCACCCGCAAGAGCTGGCGTACTGTTCTATCACAGGAGCCAACTGACGTTCAGCAGTTACACGCTCATCAAAACGGCCTATGGCAAAACGGTATTCCTGCCCATCGACCCCAGCGCCAACTGTTCAGGATAATAGAACGGCAGTACATAGGGTCCGACTGGTTCCCTGCACCAGACCACTGCTACGCACTACAACGCAATGGCAGCAAGCCGCAGCTGGAATATCTGGAAAAATTTCTAAAACTCGCCCGATCTCAAAAAACTGAGGTTGTACTGATTTTTTCTCCGTTCCATGCTCGCCTGGGCGAGGCAATGAGAGTGGTTGGCATCTGGCCAGAATTTGAACAGTTAAAAAGAGAGGTCGTCGCGTTAGTCGAATCTCTGGCAATAGAGGAGAGGGTCGAGCCCTATCCAATTTGGGACTTCAGTGGCTACAACCAGATCAATAACGAGCCGGTGCCGGGTCCGGGAAACACCGATGTAAGAATGAAATGGTATCTGGATGGAACCCACGGCACGGCAGAGCTGGGCAAGCTGGTCCAGGATACGCTGTTGGCGGAAACTCAGCTCATCCCTGATTTCGGGCGGCAGCTAGAGAGCTCATCTTTGGAAAGTTGGCTGGCTACCATCAATCTGGGCGCGGACAAATACAGAAATACACACACCCGCGATGTCGAAGAAATCTTCAAATCTGCAAAAAGGTTTAATGCGGTTGCCGACCTAGTCGACACAGCCCCCAAAGACCGATAGGCGTTTCCATCAACAGGAACAAGTTGTTTTCCGGGGACACGGTATTTGACATTCGACCTGTCCATGCGTTTTCTCCAGCGGAAGCCAGTGCCAGGGGCGAATAGTTTCCAAGGTGGGAAGGTTGCAGGCGTGTTGCGAATTCACCATCGCGCAGCACCAGGATGTCTCGCGTCACCATCGCGAGCCGCCATGGCAGTGATACCTTCATGGCCAGAGTGCCATCCCCACTCTCTGTGATTCCAATATTTGCCTGAGATTGGCGACAGCTGCCGGGAGCGCCCCTTCCCGATAGATCTCCATGGTTGGACCGATACGTCAGGTTGCGACTTTTGAACAAGGCATCAAAACTGAATATATACTGGGGAGAAAATTGATTTCCGGCCGGGGGCGAAGCACCCGCCTGGTGTGCGGCCTCACCTTGTCTATACAGCGTTGCTGCGGCCTCAGCACTTGTTATTTCTTCCATCAGGTAGCCGCCCTGAGCGTCTATCAAAAACCACACCAGTGCAGCGATTCCGAGCATGCCAAGAGGTCTGAATCCGCCTGACAATTTGGTCGTAGCACTTAATGCCAGACCAGCTAGAAAGATCCAGTAGCAAACCACTATTGTCTGGTAGCGTTCGTAGCTGGGGCCGTGCATGTGATTCGGCTGTTCGATTAGTCGTCCCAGTTGAACGGTGACCACAATACCCAGACACACAGTGGCACCAGACAAGCAAAGTAACAGCCATGGACTCATGCGGTCAGGTTTGACCAGGTATTGGCGAAGCGAGTACAGCCAGGCGCAACACAGCAGGAGGACTGAACCTGTAGCTGTCACAAGCGGCCAAAATTGTGATGTCTGGGACCAGGGCCAGCTCAGTAATAACAGCGACTTGCGCACCACGTTTACTATCGTTTGCCGATCAATAGCGCCGTTGGCGGTCTCTCGAAGTGCTGCAACCACGTCGGGTGAGCCCACTTTCCAGACAGCGGCGATGTCGGCGTCAGAGAACACGCCTCTCGTGTACCACCAGGTAAAAGCTGAGGCAACCACGAGTACGGGGACCACCGCCCGGCGATCAAACAGGAGCGCCAGCATTGGTAGTAACAGCACGGTTACCACTCCACCAAAGGTCGCAAAGGCCGCCAGGATTGCAAAGCTTCCCGATGCCATCCAACGAGCCGTCGAGAATCCGCCGGTCGCTGTCGGTAACACTGTGATTGAGAGAACCGAAAAGGCGATGGTGATATGCCAGGACGAGTTAATCGCGTTGAGCAGATTCCAACTGTGTGACGGACTGCAAAGTAACACCAGCGCCAGAGAGGCCGCGAAAATGCGGGTCGATATGTCGTCGAAGTATTGGCATGCGGCTCGCACGTAGCAAATAAATATTGTCAACATGGACAATGCCGCCGCCGCGTAAAAAACATGGCTCTTTCCGCCCGCGATATTAATATCCATCCACAACAGCAATCGCGGAATCGCGATGCGATGAGAAAAATAATGGGGTGCAAGCAGCTTTTCGAAATTGTCCTGAGTCAGGCCCATGGCGTTGAATTCAATAATATCCCGCAGCACTACCAGGAGATCACGCCAGGGTAGGTGAGGGTGGTAGCGGAACCAGATGGCACTGGTCCAGTATAGCAAGTACAAACCGACCATTAGTGTCGCTGTACTAATGACTGATAGTGGTAGGGTGACAGAGCGAGACGCGGCTTGCCCGGCCAAGCGGTTGGCAAGATCGTTCATCGGACCATCATAGCAACGGTCGGGATGAATATAAACAAACTTGAGAGCGCTGTGGTCTGACTGTTTCCACCTCGAACTGCTAGAGACGCTCCAGGCTGATAATGTAGGTGATGGGCCTCAATCTGGAGGCTCTAATGTGGGCGAAATATCAGCTTTCCCCGTCTAAAATTTTATCGCGATACGCCGATACTATCTCAGGATACTCGACGACAAATCGAGCGCGCAGTCCTTCTACTGCAGCGAGATAGACATCGACTGATAGCGGACTAAGCCGTCGCCCCACCCTTTTGTTCTCTCCCCAGAGTTGGTCCATGATAATCGCACCCAGCGTACTGTGAAAATGAACGCCATCACGGAACCAGTCATCAAGGCTGCCCTTGCCATAACCTAATGGCTCGTCCACAACTCCTGCCAGGTTGTTAAAACCCCATAGCGGGAAGGGATCGGCATTGCTACGCTCCGCCACGCTGCTATTAAGGTCGACTAACTGCCGATGAAATTGTGTCCATAATTGACCGGCACCTACCTGTTCGCGCAAATCGATAAGAAACACGTGCTCAGGGTTTATATACAGCCTGGTATCGATTTTTTGCTCGTGGCAGTAGGCGAGTATCTCACCCAGTATGTCGAGATTCTCGGTCATACGCTTTGACGTCTTGCCATTGCGATCCGCCAAGGAGCGTCCAACGAAGCTATATCCGGGCTGTCCCAGCCACACTGGCGACACATTCTCCCAACTTCCGTCGGCGTAGAAACGGTGTGAACTGATTGGTTTTTGAGTCAGCGACTCGATGCTGTGCAAAATGGCGGCACTGGAAAACAATGTATCGCGGATATCGCGGAAAAACTGCAACAGATGCGTGCTGCTCTTCTCCCGCGTGTTGCCCCACAAACGCCCCTCGGCAAACCCGAGTGCTCCGCCGGACCAATCGGCAACAAAGGTGGCAAGCTCCACACCAATGACCAGCTTTTCTAGCCCGCCCTGTGCGTGTGCATGCTGGATAAAGCGTTGCATCTCATATAGAGAAAGCGCTGGCATAGACGAATTATACGCGGAAGCTCCCATCCAGCTGGCGTGGCGGGGTCGCAGCGGCGCTGTCCTTGAACTACCAATGACCAGTACTGCCGGTTTGGCTTGTGCTATCTGCCACGGTTTGGAAAGCCGCATAAAAAACACCTGACCGGTTTTACTGATACGGTCGGGCTCTTTGGGCTCAAATTGGTAAATAGTGTAGGGATCAGCCCACGAATTGAACAGCCCCACTCCAAAAAGTATCGACACGACCAGCGCGAGAGTCATGTAAAGATAGTTTTTCATTGGTGTTCAGCCATTTGGCGGCAGTATACTCGAATTGGCAATAGCAGAGTAACTGGCTAGAATGTCGCGCACTTCATTGTCTACCCCAAGCTCAGGCGGATCCCGTTCATGTCATCATCCAGTCAGCGCATAGTGATTACCGGTGGCGCCGGTCTGGTAGGACAAAATCTCGTGGTAGCTCTTCTAGACGCGGACTATTCCAATATTTTGGTAATCGACAAATCGAGCTCAAACCTGAATGTTCTGGCGGAGATGCACCCGGGCGTCGAAGTGATACACGCGGACCTGGCTATAGAGGGGGACTGGCAACTCAGCTTGTCGCACGCGAGCGTGGTAGTCTCGCTGCACGCCCAAATAGGTGGATTGCAAGTCACGGAGTTTGAAGCCAACAATATTACAGCTACTCGCAATGTACTACGGGCACTGCAAGAAAACAGCGATTGCCAGCTCGTGCACGTCAGCACCTCCGCTGTGAACTCCACTGCTGACGACAACTATACGAGAACAAAAACCCAACAGGAAAAACTGGTAACGGAATCTGCGACACGCTGGATGGTGTTACGACCAACGCTCATGTTCGGCTGGTTCGATCGGAAACACCTCGGATGGTTATCCCGTTTCATGAAGAAGTCACCCATTTTCCCAGTGCCAGGTCACGGTGGTTACTTGCGTCAGCCTCTGTACGCTGCGGACTTCTGCCAAGTTATTATCAGCTGTATCAGGCAGGAAATTACAGGTGCCAGTGTAGAGATTTCCGGGAAAGAGAAGATTCCTTATCTGGATATTATTCGTGCCGTTCGCGAGTCCACACGCAGTCGAACTCCAATTGTACGAATCCCCTACTCAATGTTTTACCTGCTACTGAAAATCTACGCATTATTCGATAGAGATCCACCTTTCACCGTCAGCCAACTCAAAGCCCTGGTAGTCGATGAACTCTTTGAGGATGCCGACTGGGAAACGCTGTTTTCGGTTCGAGCTACTCCGTTTAAACAGGCGATAGAGCAAACATTTACCCATCCACAATATAGTGCCATCGAACTGGAGTTCTGAATGACCCGTATAGCTGTTATAGGTGCGGGCCCTATGGGTTTGCGAACCGCATTGGATCTGTTGAAGAGTGGCCACGAGGTCGATTTGTACGAAGCCGACCGCGTCGTCGGTGGCATGACTGCCGCTTTCGACTTTGACGGCTTGTCCATCGAACGCTTTTATCACTTCATTTGTACAGGAGATCAGTCCTATATCGACACTCTCCGCGAATTGGGCGTAGAAGACCGACTGCGCTGGGTGAGTACCGCCATGGGCTACTACCATAAAGGCGAAATTAAGGTCTGGGGTAATCCAGTGGCCCTACTGAAATTTTCGGGCTTGAGTTTAATAGCCAAATTCCGCTATGGACTGCTGATCTATAGCTCCATGAAGCGTCGCAATTGGCAGCGGCTCGAATCGACAGATGCAGTCAGCTGGTTGGTGCGTTGGCTGGGTCAGGATACCTATGATCAGCTGTGGCGCCCGCTGTTCGATCTAAAGTTCTATCAATTTACCGACAATTTATCCGCCGCGTGGATCTGGGCGCGGATGAAACGATTGGGAATGTCGCGCAAAAATCTGATGGAAGAAAAGCTGGGGTACCTGGAGGGAGGATCACAAATTTTTCTGGAAGCCATCTGTGCGGAAATAACCCGCCGAGGTGGGCGTATCCACCTCAATAGCAAGGTAGATGAAATCGTTGTCGAGAATGGGCAGGTTGTGGGTGTGCACAGTAATAGCGAGCTCAAGCCCTGCGAAGCTGCCATAAGTACCATTCCGCTACCATTTGTGAGCCAAATGATTCCCGCACTGCCCGCTCACACCAGAGAACTGTATGACGCTGTCGATAATATTGCCGTTGTCTGTGTGCTCGTGAAACTTGCGAGACCCTACGACCGTTACTTCTGGCTCAACGTCAGCGACGAGAACATAAAAATTCCCGGGATAATCGAGTACACCAACCTTAATCCCATGAGTGACTCGGTAGTATACGTGCCCTTTTATCTGCCCGGCGATCACCCGGACTACCAGCGCGAGGACAGCTGGTTTGTCGAGCGCACGCGAAGCTATCTGCAAAAAATGAAACCAGACTTCGATGTAAAAGACATACTCAGTATCAGGGCCGGACGTTACCGTTACGCGCAGCCAATTTGTCCGCCAAATTTTCTTGCGACACTTCCCCCCATGGAAACGGGGATCGAGCATCTGCTGGTGGCAGACACCTCTCATTACTACCCGGAGGATCGCTCCATTTCCGAAAGTGTTAGACTGGGCAGCAAGCTGGCAAGTACGCTTCTGGCCGGGCTTGCACAAACACATACCTCGTAGGACCAACGGTACTCTATAAGTAAACAGGAAGTCATGAGCAAACAGGACGCCATCAGTCAGCAGTATCAACGTCGCTTTGCTGCGAACGCCGAGTATCGCGATCTGGTATGGCGCGCAATTAATAGCGCTATTCTTTCTCGCTACGTAGCCGAAGACGCGACTGTTCTGGACCTGGGCTGCGGTTGGGGTGAGTTTATACGCAATATCGATGCTGGCTCCCGCCATGCCATGGACCTCAACCCGGATTCCGGGCCCATGCTCGGACCGCACATCAATTTCCTCCAGCAAGATTGCTCCGAGCCCTGGTCGCTGGAAGACGACTCGTTGGACGTCGTATTCACCAGTAACTTTCTAGAGCACCTCTCTACAAAGAGTAAGATTGAAGATACGCTTGACCAGGCGCGTCGCTGCCTGAAACCCGGTGGTAA
>JBLHKV010000164.1:0-8992 GCA_047618115.1 Halieaceae bacterium
CTATGGCGAAGGAAATGGACGGCGAAATAAGCAATGTGCAAGGCACAGGGCTACTGCTGAGTTGCGAATTGAGCACGCAATATAAGTGCAGCGGAGCAGGTAGCACCGAGGAATACTTAAGGCAGCATGGGCTGGGAGTCATTCATGGCGGCGCCAACTCACTGCGCTACACTCCCGGCTTTATGATCAGCGAGCCGGAGGTCGCGCTTATCCTGGAGACAACCCGAAGTGCACTGCTCAACGGGCCGAAAGCTAGAGGCGACGAAAACCCGCCAGCATAACCTCAGTCATGGTATCGATTTCCACCTCTGTCATTGGGGTGGATAGCGCTCCAGAGCAGGTATTGATCATGATAATACCATTGTCGAAAAGGTAATCCAGCATAAAACTTATCCGCTGCGCCTCCTCCTTACTGGCGTAAACCTCCCGGTAATTATTCGGTATCTGAGCCTTCATGTGTACCCGAAACATGGAACCCGCGCCGGTGACACAAGCGGTTATTCCCGCCACAGCAATCGCAGACCGAATACTTTCTCTGGCGTAGTCTCCGAGTTTATTCAGGCGCTCAACCGCGGCCCGATCAAACAACTCCATTGCCGTCAGCCCGGCGACCATAGTCACTGGATTGGCGGAAAAAGTCCCCGAGTGCGGGAACAGCACTTTGTCTGCCCAGGGATCCATAACATCTAAAACAGCCGCGCGTCCCGCCAACGCACCAACCGGAAAACCACCGCCAATCATCTTGCCCATGGCGGTAAGATCAGGAACTATATTATAGCTCTCTTGCGCACCGCCGTAGTTCGTGCGCAGGGTGATGACTTCATCGCAAACAAGCAGAACATCGTTGGCTTTAGCCCATGTGTGAAGTGCCTGAATATAGGCTGAGTCCGCGGGTTGCAGACCGATGCGATGCGGCATCAAATCAACCATGATGCAGGCCAGCTCCCGCGCATGAAGATCAAGTACTGCTAGAGCACGCTCAATATCATTGAAGGGAATTATCACCACGTCGTTCAATACTGAGGCTGGTGTACCAAATGAAACCGGTACACTGGCGGGGTTTTCAAGGGCACCCCAGTTGCCCGGATTAGCTGTCTGACTAACTTCGGCAAAATCGTAGGAGCCGTGATAGGCGCCCTCTACCTTGGCAATCTTTTCCCGTCCGGTATAGGCGCGCGCCGCTTTGAGACAGCACATCACTGCTTCGGTACCCGAATTAACAAAACGCATTTTCTCAAAGCTGGTGTTACGACTGGTGAGATGTTCGGCGTAGAGAATTTCCGCCTCGGTTGCCAGCGTAAAAGCGGTGCCTTTATGCAATTGCTCGGTAACCTGCTCAACAATCTGTGGATGGGCATGGCCGTGAATAAGGGACGCCATATTGTTGGCAAAGTCGATGCGCTTTACGCCATCAATATCGATAACGTAGCAACCCTCTCCCCGCTCGGCATAGAGTGGATGTGGCTTACGTAAAACCGTGTTGCGGCTGCATCCACCGGGCATAACCGCGAGCCCGCGTCGATGCAATGCCGCTGAGGGAGACAAGTGTTCCGTGGGGTTCTGAGTCATGATACGTCGTGCTCCTCAGCGTGCTATAAGCTTGCTGTCAGTTCGTTCCTGCAAGTAGTTAAAGTCCACACCGGGAGCCATCTCGACAACGACAAACCCCTCTGCGACTACATCGATAACCGCAAGATCGGTGTAGATCCGGCTCACCACAGCTTTTCCTGTTAAAGGATAACTACAGGCGTCTACCAATTTGGCCTGACCTGTTTTGGTGCAGTGCTGCGTAATGACATAGATCGTTTTGACACCGGCAACCAGATCCATCGCGCCGCCTACCGCGGGGATATCGCCTGTCGCGCCGGTAGACCAGTTGGCGAGGTCTCCGCCGCTGGACACCTGCAATGCACCGAGGATACAGATATCGATATGACCACCCCGAATCATTGCAAAGCTGTCGGCGTGGTGAAAGTAAGCGGCTCCTGGAATCGCGGAGACCGGTTTTTTCCCGGCGTTGATCAACTCCGGATCTTCGTCGCCCGGCTCGGGCGTGACACCCATTCCCAACAAACCATTTTCGGTGTGATAGATCACCTCCCGCCCCTCGGGTATGTACTGCACGACTTTCTCGGGTATACCTATTCCCAGGTTTACATACGCGCCGTTGGGTATGTCCAGCGCCGCTCGCTGCGCCATTTGATCTCGACTCCAGCTGTTCACCTCGGTGGCCTGTACAGATGTGGATTCGGTGGTCATGGATAAACCCTCCCGGCTCGCACCAGCACAGATTCCTGAGCCGGATTTTCTACGGTCACCACGCGGTCGACGAACATACCCGGCGTTACTACAGTCTCCGGGTCTATCTCACCGACTTCCGCCGGTCGATGGGTTTGAACGATGGTTGTGGTCGCAGCCATGGCCATAATTGGGCCAAAGTTACGCGCTGTTTTGTTATAGACCAGATTGCCATAGCGATCGGCACGCTCGCTCTTGATGAGCGCAAAATCTGCTTTGAGCCCGTATTCGAGGACATAGTCCCGTCCATCAAAATTACGAATCTCTTTACCCTCGGCCAATGGCGTACCAACCGCGGTGGGCGTATAAAATGCGGGAACACCGGCACCGCCGGCGCGAATCCGCTCGGCCAGGGTGCCCTGCGGTACCAACTCCAGTTTAATATCGCCGCGGTGATAGAGGTCGGGAAACACCGTGGAATTGGCAGTACGCGGAAACGAACAAATCATCAGCGCCACCCTACCGGTTTCGATCAAAGCAGCCAGGCCGACATGACCGCTACCGGTGTTGTTGTTCACAACCGTCAGGTTACTGGCGCCTTGATCAATCAGCGCGTGAATCAGCTCTATCGGGCTGCCAGCCTCGCCGAAACCACCAATCATAACCGTGGCGCCGTCGTGGATGTCGGCAACGGCCTCGGTTACCGATGCCACTCGTTTATCAATCATCGCGGCAGGCCATCGCTAGGCATTACTGGAAACTACACGGAGGGTCTCGGCCGCATCCTGATCGGCATCGCTGTCGTCGAAAAAGCCGGCTTCGTCGAACAACACCCGATCCTTATAACCGTCGAACCATATTGCCTCGGGATTGCGGCCCAAAATGGCTATCTTGCCTCGGTCGGGTGCGTCTGCGGCATTGCGCAGCAATTTCAGAATGACCACGCCATTTTCGCCACCGGACAATCCGGGCACCGGTACACTGGTCACGGCAGCCACTTCGGTCTTACCCTTGTAGTGGGTGATTGAAAGCCGCGCATGTGCCTCAACCCCGGATAGACCTTTCTGTGATTCGTTCAGAATTCGCCACGCCTCTTCTATGGGTAGGTTAAATGCCTTGTGACCGATAATATCCCTGCCGCAGAAAAAGTAATGGTTCTCGACGCCGTTGCGCTTCAACTCGCGCTGCATGGTGCGCAGTGCATCGGGGTCGCCATTAATACCTTTGATGAGCGGGGCCTGGTTGTCTACGTTCAGCCAGTTCCGGTTGCCCAGCTCGTGGACAGCCCGCTTGGTGCTTTCTACCCACTCCAGGCCACCATTGGGATTTTCGATGTAATTACCTGAGTCGTCTCGTTTCAGAAATTCGTCGGGATGGTTAAAGTGAACCATAAACCGAAGCTTAACCTCGGGATAAATCGCGTGGAATTTATCCAGCATGTCAAAGAAAGTACTGTCGAAACGATCCGGATAAAAGGCCAGCTCTTTGGTGCCAATGCGAATTGACTCGATCCCAACCTCAGCCAACGCCGAGAGCCACGCCGCTATATTCTTGTTGCCAAGCACCAGCGGGTCGCCGCCAGACATAAGAATCTCGCGCAACTTCTCTCGGCCAGACCCAGGGTGAGTACCCCCGTTCTCCGCCACCAGTCGGTTGTGCTCCTCCACGTAGGCAACGATATCAGCAATCTGGGCGAGACCTTTAGGCGCCATAGTGCCATCGGGGCGGGCCACTTCTTTCTGTGCGATCAATTCTTCCCGGTAACAAAACCGACAGTGGGCGGAGCAAGTCGACGCGACATAAATGAGCCCCAGCTCATACTTGTGAATCAAACCCTCAACCGGACTAAAGTTCATTTGCTTGCCTGGATCCGGCGACCCGTCCAAATCAAAGGTCTCGGCAGGGCTAGCTTTCACCAGAGTCTGCAGCGGCACACTGGTTTTCGCCAATTCAAAATAATGCCGGGTCACCTTCACTGGCATCCTCGACTCGACGTCCTGATCGGTGTCCTTTAAATCTACCAACGTCTTGATTTCACTCGCGCTGTAGAAGGACTGCATGTCTTCGGGTGCTTTACCATCCATGAATTTTTTCAATCCAGTAATGATTCCGCGACTGTATTTTCCATTACTGACCGAATCCAGGTAGGACTGGGCCTGCTCCGAAGGTACATACTTGCCTGATTTTGCCATTTTAATCACCCGTTATTAGAGAAAATTACCGCCAGCTATCATGCTATATGCTCATTAATTTTCTTGTAAACTAAAAGAGTGGCAGCCGAGAGGGCGCACACCACCCGTGTAAATTGCTGATATTTGTGGCATATTGCGCGACACAAGCAAAACAATCAAACGAATAAAGTTCATATATTTGTGATCTTTGGTAATAACCATGTCCCTGCATAGGCGCCTTCTTCCCAGCACCAGCATGCTAAGTGCATTCGATGCTGCTGCACGTCTGGGCAGCTTCACCGCAGCCTCCGCCGAATTGCAACTCACCCAGGGAGCAATTAGTAGACAGGTAGGTGCGCTTGAAAACCAACTCGAGGTTGTACTTTTCGACCGGATAGGAAAAACCGTGCGCCTGACCGAGGGGGGCAAGGTCTACGCCCAGGAAATTCATCGAGCCCTGCGGGCCATCCGCAACGCCTCGCTGACGGCCATGACCAGCCCCCTGACCGGCGGCCTCAATTTGGCGATACTGCCCACTTTCGGTACGCGTTGGCTAATGCCTCGCTTCCCGGCTTTTCTTAAACAGCATCCGGATATAACGGTGAATTTCGTGACGCGCCTGGCGCCCTTTGATTTTCGCGACGAAGACCTGCACGCCGCAGTTCACTATGGCACGCCAAACTGGCCGGATACAGAGTCCACCTTTCTTATGGACGAAGAGTCGTTCCCAGTGTGTTCGCCAGGTTTCCAGGCGGAACACTCCCCTGACGATCCTGACAAAATGGCGAGTGTGCCGCTGTTACACCTTAGTTCGCGTGCAGATGCATGGGATCATTGGTTTAGCGCAGTTGGCATTGCGCCACCCGGAGCGCAGCGAATGTTGTTCGAGCAGTTATCCATTATTACCCAGGCCGCGGTTGCCGGATTGGGTGCCGCGCTACTACCAAAATTTCTGATTCTAAACGAACTTGATCGTGGAGAACTGCAAGTCATCGACTCGCGACCATTGCGGGACGAACGCGGATATTATCTCGTGACACCGATAGAAAAATCCGGCTATCCTCCCGTCATAGCTTTGCGAAGCTGGTTACTAGAGCAAGTGAAAAACCATGACGACTGACAACCTACCCCGTGCGCAACTGGCAATACTGTTTTGCTGCTTGATGGCGATATCCATGGGTCAGTCCCTGGTCTTTGCCATCCTGCCCCCACTCGGGCGCGAAGTGGCTATGAGTGAACTGCAGATCACCTCAATTGTCGCCAGCTCGGCCCTTTTCTTCGCCCTCACCGCTCCCCACTGGGGACGCTTGAGTGACCGCGTCGGGCGCAAGCCCATAATTTTGACAGGGCTGATTGGCTATACCCTGGGTACGATGGTCTTCGTCGGCGTTTTTCAGGCTGGTTTATCGGGCCTTTTAGTCGGCGGAGCTCTCTATTTCACAGCACTGGGTGCTCGCTTGTGTCAAGCGGTGATTATGTCTGCCGCCTCCCCCGCCACGGGCGCATACGCAGCCGACCACAGCTCCGTCAAACACCGCATGAAAGCACTCGCCAAACTCGGTACAGCCAATAATCTCGGTACCATTATTGGCCCCGGCGTTTGCGCGCTACTGGTAAGCCTGGGATTGCTGGCACCGCTTTATTTTGCCGCGTGCCTGACTGGGTTAGCAGCTTTACTGTGCTGGAAAAAACTACCGGAAAGCCGCGTCGAACTCATATCCCACAGCAGCTCAAGAAAGCGCTTGTCCTACTTCGATACTCGCTATTCGCGCTATCTACTGGCAGCTATTGGTATGTTCATGGGCTTTGCCTCACTTCAACAAACCCTGGGCTTCAGCCTGCAGGACACGCTGGGACTCAGCGGCGTGGAAACGGCTAAGATGGCAGGCGCCGCTTTGATGATTTCGGCGATATTCGCCTTTTTTTCACAAATCGTGCTCGTCCAACGTTTGAACATCACTCCAGATCGGTTTCTGGAGTTCGGCATGGTTTTCGCCCTTATCGGGGCCAGCATTATCAGCACCTTTGATCGTTTCTCCACCCTGGCCATAGGAATGGCCTTTCTCGGCTCTGGCATGGGCATGGTAATGCCGTCAGCAGCTGCGGGGGCGTCAATGGCAGTGTCGCAGGAAGAACAGGGTGTCGTGGCAGGACTCATCAGCTCCTGCCCTGCCATGGGATTTGTTGCGGGACCTTTAATTGGGGGAATGTTGTATCAGGTGCAAGGCCAACTGGCTAGCATCTTTGGCGCGTTTGTATTCCTGGTAGTGCTTGTCTGTTTAAGGCTGACGCGAAGCGACGAGTAAGCCGCACCAACGCCAGCAGATAACAATCAGAACGCGGTGATCTCGAGGATAACCTTGCCGCGCGCCTTTCTTTCAATAAGCGAGTTGAAAGCCTTCTCGTAGTCGTGCAATGCGAAACGATCGGCGACCATCGGCTTTAGTCGGCCGCTTTCAAAATGTTCCCACAGCTCCCGGATATTTTGCTCATTAACCTCTGGCTCCTTTCCCAGGGATGCACCCCAGAACACACCAACGATGGAACAGCCCTTGAGCAAAGCCAGGTTCAATGGAATTTTAGGAATGGGACCGGCGGCAAAACCGATGACCAGAAAGCGCCCCTTCCAGGCCGTAGCACGCAGGGCTTGCTCACTGTAATCACCACCCACTGGATCGTAAACGACATCGGCACCACGCCCACCGGTGAGTTCTTTCACAGCATCCTTCAGACCCACTTCGCTGTAATTTATGGTTTCATCGGCACCGACATCACGAGCCAATTGCAGCTTTTCCTCCGAGCTCGCGGCCGCTATCACTCTGGCACCCATCAGCTTGCCGATTTCTACTGCAGTGATACCAACCCCACCACCAGCACCGAGCACCAGTAATGTCTCACCCGCCTTTAACTCAGCCCGCTGCTTGAGAGCATAGTAGCTGGTAAAGTAATTAACACTGACCCCAGCCGCTTGAGCGAAGTCGAGCCCCTTGGGCTTAGAAAAGACCCCACCCTCGTGCGCGGTCATCTTTTCGCAAAAAGCGCCACTGCCACCGTAGGTGACAACTTCGTCACCTATTTTGTATTGGGTAACGGCAGCGCCGACGGCACTGACAACCCCAGCGCACTCGCCGCCAGGGATATACGGCAACTCGGGTTGGTGTTGGTACTTACCCTGCATCATCAGCACGTCGGGAAAGTTAATACCCGCCGCCTTCACATCGATGAGTACGTCGTTATCCCCAACCGCTGGCTCGGGCCAATCCGCCTCCAACTTTAATTTGTCGGCGGAACCATTTTCACTACAAACAACAGCTCTCATAACAGTACTCAGGCTACTTCGAAGAGGCCAGCGGCACCCATACCACCACCGACACACATGGTGACGACCACGTATTTAACGCCACGACGCTTACCTTCGATGAGCGCGTGACCAATCATCCTCGAGCCGCTCATGCCGTAGGGATGACCAAGGGAAATGGCACCACCGTTGACGTTAAGTTTGTCGTTGTCGATACCCAGACGATCGCGACAGTAGATGACCTGCACAGCAAACGCTTCGTTCAATTCCCACAGGCCTATATCATCAACCGTTAGTCCGTTCGCCTTAAGCAGCTTGGGCACAGCGAAAACAGGTCCAATTCCCATTTCGTCGGGCTCACATCCAGCAACTGCCATACCGCGATAAATACCCAGAGGCTCGAGGCCCTGCTGTTCTGCTAGCTTAGCGTCCATCAATACCTGGGCCGACGAACCGTCGGACAACTGCGAAGCATTACCAGCAGTGATAGTACCTCCCTCTTTGACGGTTCTCAGTCCAGCGAGACCCTCTGCGGTAGTAGCGCGAAGCCCCTCGTCCATAGCCACAGTGACTTCTGCTTCAGATGCATCACCGGTTTCTTTGCTCCAAATAATACGACTGCAGGTTACCGGGGTAAGCTCGTCGGCATAATGCCCAGCCTCGTAGGCCGCCGCGGTGCGCTGTTGAGACTGCGCACCGTATTCGTCCATCGCTTCACGCGAAATTCCATAGCGCTTTGCCACGACCTCGGCAGTATCCAGCATCGGCATAAAGATATTCGGCTGCATGGCCATAACGCCTTCGTCGACCATGCGATGTAGATTCATGTGCTCATTTTGTACCAGGGTAATCGCTTCCAGACCACCGGCAACCACGCAGTCCATCCCGTCATGGATAATTTGCTTGGCAGCAGTGGCCACGGCCATCAGACCAGAGGAACACTGCCGGTCTATTGTCATACCAGCAACGCTGGTGGGCAGACCGGCGCGCATGGCGATTTGGCGAGCGATGTTACTACCGGTAGCCCCCTGCTGCAGAGCACACCCCATAATTACATCATCGACCTGTGCCGGGTCGACACCGGCTCTACGAACCGCCTCTTCAACCGAAGCGGCACCCAGGCTGGCACCGCCAAGATTATTAAAGCTACCGCGAAATGCCTTGGCGATTGGCGTACGTGCTGTTGAAACTATAACTGCTTCTTTCATCGTAATTTCCTTAAATTGTTCGATTCAGTTTAGAGACGAAAATCGTTTCAGCTCAGTTCAATTCCAAGCCCGGCGGC
>JBLHKV010000165.1:0-8945 GCA_047618115.1 Halieaceae bacterium
ATCACTTCGAATGCAGTGCTACCGGGTTGGGTGCGCACTGAAATGGCAGAAAATGCAGCTGTGGCTGAGGCGAAAGATCGCGGTATTACAGCAGAGGATATCTGGGCAGAAAGGTCGGCGCTGTATCCACCAAACCGCGTTGTCACTCCACTGGAGGTTGCGGAGGTAATTGCGTTTTTGGCGTCTGAGGAATCCAGTGGAGTCAGTGGGGAGGCCATTACTGTAGCCTTGGGTGGAGTTTGGTAGGCGTCGCCGCGTAACAACGGCGCCTTAAATGGCTGCCGACGCTAGCCCAGCTCGCCACACCATCCCCGGGAACTGCAGAGGAACTATCTACGCATATTCTACAGGGAAGGCGTAACCCTGATGATAGGGTCGGTACATTAGCGACATCGAAATGCCATTCATCACAACTATTCCCATCTACTGTGCCGAGATGTGGCATCGCTCGCCTGAATACGCGAAGATGTCGATGCTTTCTGGGAGTAAAGGCTCCTTCAACCGTTGACAAGGATGACCCATGAATAAGACTCTGTTTAGCGTTAGTCCGATGTGGCTGGCCATTGTAGCTGTGACCTCTTCTGGCAGCGCCATAGCGCAGGAAGAACGACGCGTTTTTGAGGAAGTTATCGTAACGGCGGAAAAGCGCAGTGAAAGCCTGCAGGATCTATCCCAGGCAGTAACCGCTTTGACCGCCCGGGACCTGGACAACCGTGAGATAACATCTTTTGTCGATCTGAGCGCCATAGCGCCCGGCGTCAATATTGCCAAAAATGAAGGCTTCAAAACGGTCATCACCATTCGCGGCGTGGGTAACGAAGCCAATCAGAATGCCATCGCCAATCCGTCGGTCTCGTACCACCTGGACGGTATATACGTTGCTTCGCCCTATGCGCTTCAAACTGATTTTATGGATTTGGAGCGAATTGAGGTGCTTCGTGGGCCACAGGGTACACTATTTGGGCAAAACTCCACCGGGGGCGCCATAAACGTGATCACCCGTCCGCCCAGCACCGATGAATTTTACGGTACCGCCGACATCACCGTTGGCAATTATGATCTCGTCCGTGCCCGCGCCGCTCTCAACATTCCCCTGAGTGACAACCTCGCCGTAGGCTTGTCTTTGCAGACCAATGAACACGAAGGATTCACCAAGAATATCGTCAACGGTCAGGATCTCGATGACGCCGACCGTACCTCGGGCCGGGTGCGTGTAATGTGGGAGCCCGTTGATGACCTGCGAATCAACCTGACTGCCCAGTGGTTCGAAGAGGACGTTAATGGAGCTGCCCAGAAGGGCATCCTTGATCCCACTCCCAACGCTCGCAAGCTGGCACAGGATTCACTGTCTTCCTATGATTTGAAATCGGAACTGTACAGCTTGATCGTAGAGTGGGATCTGGACGATTTCAGTATAAAAACGCTTACTAGCTATCAAGATGACGATATCGCCGTGATACGCGACAACGATCGCAACGACCTTGCATCGCTGCCTCCATTCGCGCTGCTGCCTAGCTATTTTGAGCCCGAAACAAACCGTCAAAAGAGCTTCACACAGGAGATTAACCTGATCTCCGCCGAGCCGCTGTTTGGCAAGCTGGATTGGGTTGTGGGCGTCTTTTACCTCGACACCGAGGTGGATATCACCATCCGCGAGAAACTCGATTTTGGCTTTGACGGCACCTTCGATCCCTTTACAGAGGAAGAGGTGCGGGCCTTTGGCTTTGTGGATGCTGGCTTTATTTCTGACGCCAAGCCCGAGCGGGACTCTACCTCTTTATACGGTCAGGTTACTTACAGCTTTACCGACACCACCCGATTGATCGCTGGCCTTCGCTACACCGAGGACGAGGTTTACAGCGAAGTCACCAATTTCTTTGGCCGCGAAGGCACTGAAATTATCGAAATCGAAAGTGATGAAACGACTGGCCGGCTGGCCTTGGAGCATGACTTTAACGATTCCACCATGGGCTATGTATCCTACACGCGTGGCTTCAAGCCCGGAGGTAGCAACCTAACGTTTGGTCGCGAAACCGACATTGCGCCTATCGTGGTATTGCCGGTATTTGAGCAAGAAACAGTAAACGCCTATGAAGTCGGCCTGAAGACAGACCTTGCCGACGGACGAATCCGCGTGAATGGTGCCGCTTTCTTTTATGACTATGAAAACTTGCAGTATCAGGCGACAGATCCCGAGGTATTCCAAGGTGGAGTGGGAAACATTCCCGAGTCAGAAATTTATGGCGCGGAACTTGAGTTCGCTGCGTTCATCAGCGACTCATTGGTTCTCGATGCCCGCATGGCGTGGCTGAGTACGGAAATTACGTCTGATCACCTGTCACTGGACAACGTAGAATCCGAGGGCGCCACTAATGCGCTGTTGGCCCAGGGGTCACCTCTGTTTGGTCCCGATATTCAAATAGCCCGTGCGGAACAGATCGTCAACGTAGGTGGCAATGACCTGGCAAAAACGCCAGGATTTACCTCCAACCTGTCGCTGACCTATGACACTGAGGTGGGTGCTTGGGGAGAGTTCACCGGAACCCTTAGTTACACCTATCGCGGTGATTTCAAGCACCGGATATTCAACAATCCCAAGACCGACAATGTCGATAGCTACGACGTAGTTGATCTGGTTTTGCGGCTTAGCCCGATGGATGGCCCATGGAGAGTTGAGTTAATCGGCAGAAACCTTACCGACGAAGACGGCATCAACGCGCGCTTTACCGATGTGTTTGGCGTTGGCGCTACCGGCGATGAATTGATCCCGCCACGTCAGGTCATGGCGAGGTTTGGATTCGACTTTTAGGCGTCTTACATAAAGCTGAATTTCGCCAGAAAGATGGCGCCTAGAAACCAGGCGCCAGCTGTGACATCTGCATGTCGGCCCGTCATTACTTTGAGGCCGACGTAGGTAATAAAACCAAGCGCGATACCGTTGGCGATGGAAAAGGACAACGGAATCATGACAATGGTAATCAACGCTGGAATAAGCTCGGTCGCGTCGTCCCAATCCAGATCGCGCATCCCGGTCATCATCAGTAGCGCCACGTAAACCAGAGCTCCGGCTGTGGCAAAGGCCGGCACCATGCCGGCCAGAGGCGCAAAAAAGATAGCCAGTACGAACAAAACCCCCACGGTTACCGCGGTTAGCCCGGTACGTCCACCGGCAGCAACTCCCGCCGCACTCTCTACATAGCTGGTTACGGGGGCACAGCCCAGAAAAGCACCCACCACACTGGAACTGCTGTCGGCCTTTAATGCCCGATCCATATTCTGGATGTTGCCCTGCTCATCGATCAGATTGGCGCGGGTGGCAACACCCATCAGGGTTCCAGCCGTATCGAACAGATTTACAAACAAAATTGCGATCACAACGCTGATCATCGCTATATCAAAGGCGCCGGCGATATCCAGTGCGAATAGGGTAGGGGTGACGCTGGGTGGCATCGACACCAGGCCGCGGTATTCGACCAGACCGGCCAATAAGCCAGCGATAGTTACGGCGAGTACACCCAACATAATAGCGCCGGGAACCTGCCGGATCGACAGCGCAGCAATCACCACAAATCCGATGGCAGCTAGCATAGGTTGAGGCTGAGTAAGGTCGCCCAGAGAGAGTATAGTCGCCGGATTAGACACCACAATACCGCCGCTCTTCAGGCCGATGAATCCTATGAACAACCCAACGCCACACCCCATGGCGATGCGCATCGCCTGGGGTATGCTGTTAAGCATCCATGCCCTGAGCCGGGTGACGCTCATAATGACAAACAGTACACCCGCCAAAAACACAGCACCCAACGCAATCTGCCAGCTATAGCCCATTTCGCCTACGACGGTGTAAGTGAAAAAAGCATTCAAGCCCATGCCGGGGGCAAGACCCACAGGCCAGTTTGCGTACAAGCCCATAATGAAACAGGCCAGGGCGGCAGCCAGACAGGTAGCCACAAAGCTAGCTCCCTGATCCATCCCGGCAGACGCCATCATCTGTGGATTGACGAAGATGATGTAGGCCATGGTAATAAAGGTGGTGACGCCCGCCAGGAGTTCGGTGCCTGGCCGGGTTCCATGCTCGCGTAATTTAAAAAGACGTTCCAGCAATTCCATGGGGTAAAAACCTCCTATTTTTATTAATTTTCTTCAGCTGTACTTGGCTACCAATCGGCCCGCCTGATGACGCTGCTCCGCCTTGAGCGCTTCCATATCCATACCAATGATACGACCTTGCTCTACTTTCCATTCACCGGCAACCATGACTTTGTCTGCACGGTGCGCGGCACATAACAGCAACGCCGCCAAGGGGTCGTGACTGCCCGCAAAGGACAACTCATCGAGTTTGAACATTGCCAGGTCAGCCTGCATACCAACGGCTAACCGACCGATATCATCGCGGCCCAAAATTTTGGCAGATCCGCTTGTCGCCCATCGCAGTGCGTCCAGGTGACTGACCTTTGAGGCGCCATATCGCAAGCGTTGCAAGTACAGGGCCAACCTCGCCTCGGTGATCATATTGCTGGCATCATTGGACGCAGAGCCGTCGACAGCCAGCCCGACTTGAACCCCAGCGGCTTCCAATTCGAGATTTCGACATATGCCCGAGGCCAGCATCATATTTGAGCCAGGGCAGTGAGCTACACCAACCCCGGCCGCGCCGAGACGCCTAATTTCATCGTCGTCAAAGTGAATGCCGTGGGCCAGCCAGGTGTCGGCATGCAGCCAGCCCACTCTCTCCAGGTAGTCAACAGTTCGACAGCCGAACATGGACTGACAGAATGCTTCTTCGTCCAGTGTTTCGGCCAGGTGGGTATGTAGTCTGACACCTGTGGCCTTGGCCAGAGCTGCGGTCTCCTTCATCAGCGCTTCGGACACAGAGAACGGCGAGCACGGCGCCAATGCGATTTGAACAAAACTTCCTGGCCCGGCTTCGTGGTAATTTTCAATTAGGCGTTGGGAGTCTGCCAATATTACGCTATCGGTCTGGACGGTGGACTGCGGGGGTAAGCCACCCTGGTCCTCTCCAAGTGACATGGATCCGCGCGTAAGCGTTACCCGCATACCCACGCTCTTAGTCGCCGCTACTTGAATATCAATTGCCTCTTCCATACCCGCTGGAAACAGGTAGTGGTGATCTGCGGCGGTGGTGCATCCCGATAGTAAAAGTTCCGCCAGCGCTACCCGCGTGGCGCTGTATAACATTCCAGGTTCCAAACCAGCCCATAGGGGGTAGAGGCTGCGCAGCCAATCAAACAATTCTTTGTCCAGTGCATCCGGAAAAGCGCGAGTCAAGGTTTGGTAAAAGTGGTGGTGGGTGTTGATAAGGCCCGGTATGAGTACGTGTTCCCTTGCGTCAACAATCTCGTTGACGCTCTGGGCCGGCTGTTGACCTTGTCTCAGGACCTCCTCAATCCGAGCACCACAAACGACTATGCCACCGCCACCTTCTTCTAAAGTGCCGGTAAAGCAAGCCAGGGGGTCTTTGATCCAGATGCGAGAATCAGCCTGCATTGACCACTTCCTGTTTCCATAGAGTTCGCGGCAGAACCAACTCGAGTACGATGGCGCATATAGTGCTGGTCGAAACCGGAAAGCCCAACAACATGGCAATAATGGGCGACAAATTTTCTATGTATTTTGGCAGCAGCGTTGCCAGTAAACCCACACCCAAGGCTACAGCCATGATGAGCCACGCCCTGCGGCCCCCGCCTGAACCGGTAATAATCTGTACCCCCGAATACCCGACCAGGGCAAACATCAACACGGTCGCACCGTATAGCAGGCCCTTGGGCATAACCTGGAACAAGCCTCCCAGCACTGGGAAGGTACCCATAACAATGAGCATAATCGCCAGCCAGATACCCACCGGGCGACTGGCTACCCCAGTCAATCGAATCACGCCATTATTCTGACTGAACGTCGTGTTGGGAAAGGTGTTGAAAATTGCCGCCACCAATGAATTGAAGCCATCACCAAGGACTCCACCACGAATTCGTGCCCAGTAGCTTGGACCGGAAACCGGTTGCCCGGATAGGTTAGAGGTAGCAGTCAGATCGCCAATGCTTTCCGCCGCGGTAACCAAATAAATGGGTAGTAGGGAGAGAAATATTCCCCACTCGAATCCTATTTCATAGATCAGCGGTTGTGGATAAAAAAAGGTGGGCAAAGTCTCGATTGGACTAAAGTCAATCTGGCCCGCTGATAATGCAACCAAATAACCGCACAGCAAGCCGATGCTGACGGATGAAAGCCGCAGCCAGGGTGATGTGCGGGTAGCGGCAAAAATGATTGCCACAACTACACCTACCGCATAGGCCGGCACCAGCCAAGCACTGCTCCCAGCCTCCCGAGCGAGGTTGTACTCGAAAATTAGATTATCAACGGTCACCATGATCAGTGACAGACCCAATACAATTACTGCAGTGCCAGTCACGGTCGGTGTGATAACGCGCCTCAGACGGTGCAAGAACTGGCTCAGTACCATCATCATTAACGCGCCCACCATCGTACAACCAAACACGATGCCCAGTATTTCGTCGCTACTGTGTTGATCGCGCATGGAGTGAGCGGCGAAGATCAGTGGCCCGATAAAGGTAAAGCTGGTGCCCTGGATGGATAGCAGCCCGGATCCGAGCGGGCCAATTTTTCGGACCTGGATAAAGGTGGCAACACCGGAAATCACCAGCGCACTACTTATCATGTAGCTGGTTTCTCGGGCATCCAGTCCCATGCCGATACAGATCAGCAAGGGAGCGGTGATGATACTGACGAAGATCGCTAAGAGGTGCTGGAAGGCTGCCAGAAATTTTGCCACCACAGGCGGGTTGTCATCCAAACCGTACAACAAGGTTGCATCCGTGGCGATTGAAACATTGGGTGAGGAATCAGGCATGGACATCAAGGTGATCATGTTGGCTCTTTTTGTCAAATTGAATCGACCTCAATTTAACTTTCTGGTGGCAGTACCCCCATCTATCCTTGCTACTACGACTCATGCTCTGAAGCTCATCCACGGCGTCTACTTGGCGTGCCTTGCCGCGAATTCGGAGGGCACGACTTACGGGTGGCGTTTGAAGCTGAAAATTGGACGTTACCTCTTTTCATCGGGCAAAGCTTCCCAGGCTTTCCATTCAATTGATCGACATGGGAAGGCTGCGGCTTTAAGCGGCCACGCATCCTCCAGCCACGTTTCCACGGCGGCATAAAGTCGACCTTCCAGACCGGACTCAAGCTCGCTGCTCCGCACCCACAAATATACCTCAGCATCATAGCCCGGCTTTCGTGTCGGATTGATGTACAGGCAGCCCAGTACCAGCGATTCATCCAGTGTGGTCATGGTGTACGCAAAGGAAGATCGGTTGAGAAACTCGTGCTGGTGCCAACCGAGATCCACGAGGTTTTCCTCCAGGGTCAAACCTTCGGGCCAGCCGGAGTCGGGCCACACCTTTTTCAGGTGCTCGACGCTAGACATCACGGCGTCATAGTCTTTCACCAGATCATTAATAGTTAGCATGCGCAGGCGGAATTCCGTGGTTTCTAGAATTTCCGGTATCACAAATTCTGCTGGGACGAATGGGTGATGCAGCTTGTCGCTCGATTCAATCATGATTTAGCTGGTGCTCTTCTTTGTGGACATGCAAGATTAACAGTATCAGGGCGATTTTCACCAGCGCTCAAACATAGGCGGAAAGACTGTATGGATACAGTGTACTTAAACGGCGCATATATGGCGCTGGCCGAAGCGCGTATATCTCCTCTGGACAGGGGCTTTTTATTTGGCGACGGGGTGTACGAAGTAATACCCACTTATGGTGGTAGAGTTGTCGGGTTCGCTCCTCATATAGATCGCTTGAATCGAGGTTTGCAGGAGATTGGCATTGAACTGTCAGAGCCCTACGAATATTGGCAACAGATCTGCGAGCAGCTCAGCGAGAGAAATGGCGGGGAAAACCTGGGGCTGTATTTGCATCTGTCCCGCGGTGCCGATATAAAACGAGCGCACGCTTTTCCAGAAGGTATTGAGCCGACGGTTTTTGGACACGCTTTCGAGATTCCTGAATGTGATGAGCCAGACAGAGAAAAACATCCGGGGTTCAAGCTGCATTTGGCACAGGACTTGCGATGGCGTCGATGTCACATTAAAACCACATCGCTATTAGGCAATGTGATGCTATTTCAGCAGGGGCTATCTCAGGGTAACGATGAAACTATACTTTATAATGGCAGTGGGGAGCTAACCGAAGGTGCGATGTCGAATGTATTCATTGTTGAAAACGGTGTGGTTTCTACTCCGGTACAAGACAATCAGATACTGGGTGGAATAACGCGTTATTTGACACTTGATATTTTGCGTGAAAAGACCGATATCCCGGTACAGGAAAGGGTGATTACTGTACACGAGGTACGTCGGGCGGATGAAATATGGGTCACGAATTCTATTGATGGCATAGCGCCTGCGACATCGCTGGATGGTGCTCGTGTCGGCGACGGAAAACCGGGTAGAGTGTGGGAAGTTGTGGCAAAAGCCTATGAAGAGAATAAGTTTTTTTACTAGATAGTGTCCGCCTGGGAATAGCCATATTTTCAAGGTCGTAATATATTCGTCGATACGTTTTGATGCGTGGTAGCTATCGTAGGAAAAAATGAGGTAACGTGCTCAGTCGAATCAGTAAGTCCATTAACCTCTAGGCAGGAATGTATTTTGAATAAGAGAAGGTTGGGTAAAAGTTCGTTGGTAGTTTCCGATATATGCATGGGTACCATGACGTTTGGAAATCAGGCGGATGAGAAGGAATCCTTTCGAATTATGGACATGGCGTTTGATGCGGGCGTAGATTTCTATGACACCGCTGAAATGTATCCTGTGCCCCCCGACAAAAAATATCAGGGTCTTACCGAAGAAATAGTAGGGCGCTGGCTGAAAACCAAGTCTCGCGATGAGGTAATTG
>JBLHKV010000166.1:0-8944 GCA_047618115.1 Halieaceae bacterium
AATAAAGTTGGGCGGCCGAGAGGTGGCAGAGGATATCGCTGTCATTAGAAAGGTTTGGGAGGCTGTGGGCCCAACCATGCGGCTGGCCGTAGACGGTAATCGCGGGTGGTCCACCAGAGATGTCATTCACCTCAGTCAAGCGTGTAGGGATATTCCGTTTGTTCTGGAGCAGCCCTGCGATACATTGGAAGAGTTAGCGATGATACGTCCTCGCATTCATCACCCGCTTTATGTTGATGAAGGCGGTACCGATATTAACACCATCATTCGCATTCTCGGCGAGGGGCTCGCCGATGGCTTTGGTATGAAGCTGACTCGCATCGGCGGATTGCAAAAAATGGTTACCTTTCGAGAGCTGTGTTCAGCGCGCCACGTGCCACACACATGTGACGACTCCTGGGGCGGAGATATCATTGCCGCAGCCTGTGTTCACGTTGGGGCTACAGTTCAGCCCCGGTTACTCGAGGGAGTATGGCTGGCGCAACCTTACATAGAGAACAGTTATGACGAAGTAAGCCCCGTCAAGATTGTCGATGGGCACATTACCGTACCCGAGGGGCCGGGGCTGGGTGTGCTTCCAGATGAGTCGCTGTTCGGGTCGCCCGTTGCCAGCTATGCCTAAGGAGATGCTAGGTCTCTGGTATTATTTTATCTAACAAAAGCGACTTAATGAGCGCCACCGCCATCAGCACCATGACCAGCGTAAAGGGCAGAGCGCCAATAATCATGACCGAGCGAAGGGCATCAATACCGCCGGCCACGAGTAACACCGCAATTACAGTGGTGATGATCGCTCCCCACACGATGATATGTTTGCCCCTGTGGCTACTGTCGCTACTGTCGCTACCTTCGCTGGCAATGGTATCTATAACCAGAATGGCCGAATCTGCAGAAGTCACCAGGTAAGTTAGCAGCAGGACTACAATCAGGCAGGATAGAGCAATGGCCATCCCGGGAGATAACAGTAGATCTACGGTGGCAAACAACTGCGCTGATATATCAGAATTGACGATCATTCCTTTAGCGACACCGGTAAGCTCGAGATAGACGGCCGTTCCCCCGACGAAACAAAACCAGGTAAGACACATCATCGAGGGGACGATCATAGCGCCAAGCACGTATTCGCGAATCGTTCTACCCCGGGATACACGACAGAGAAACAAACCGACGAAAGGTGTAAACGAAATCCACCATGCGAAGGTGAAAATCGTCCAATCACCCTGCCACTGTGCTAACGTCGCGTTCACCGGCTCGACACTCGGCTTCCAAACAGTCAGTGACATACTGGGCAACGCTATCAAATAATTCCAAATACCCTCGAAAAAAATCTGCAGAGAAAAAAGTGTAGACCCGAACACCACGAAAAATCCGAGCATCACAACGGACAAGCTCATATTGATATTGGATAGCCAGCGAATTCCGTTGACGACACCTGAACGTGCGGAGAGTATCGAAGCACTCATCACTATAAATAGTACAAACAACAGCGCTTCAATACTGGGTTTTCCATCTGCCGACAGCATCCAGCTAAACCCGGAAATCTTGTGTAGACCGTAGGCAAACTGGGTCACCCCGTAGCCAATGGTAACCCCCACCCCAATAATCGTTGCAAAGATCGCCGCCGTATCAACCACATCGCCAAGGGGCCCCGAGGCACTTTTACCCAACACCGCCGTCAGTGGCGATCGAATGGTTAGAGGCAGGCCGCGGTTGTAGGAGAAATAAGCGAGCGACATGCCGGCAATGCCATAGCAACCCCACGGCGTTAGACCGTAGTGGAGCAACGCCCATTTGAATGCGTTGGCAACGTTGTCACTGGAAAGCGCTGTACTGAAGCCACGGATGACATCGGGGTTGTTCGCGAAATGTGAGATCGGTTCAGCCGTCGAGTAGGTAAGCATCCCTACACCTATTCCAGCGCTAAACATCATTGAAAACCAGGCGAAATTCGAAAATTCCGGTTTCTCCCCTGGCTTCCCGAGATTAATTTTTCCGGTACTGGGCACAATGGCCAATGCCAGGCAGGTGAACAAGAAAAAAGCTGTTACGTAGATGTACCAACTGCCAAAATTTGAAATGGTAGCCTGCTGAATGTTGACGAGTAGATCAGCAGCTTCTTCAACGGAGATTGCCCAGAAAATCAACAGGGCGACGATAATTTTTGCACTGAGAGCGATAGATTTATTGTAGCCGTGATAAAAGCCAAGTGATGGCACTGGCTGGCTGTCGCTCTCAGTATTCGTCATAGTTTTCTCGTGTTAGACAGATTATGACGCCGGCACCAGTTCGGTTCCCAGCGCTTCCTTGAGCGGATCCAGCCAGGGCTCGAAACGTCGCCACTGCTCCAGTGACGAATCGAATATGGGTTGGCGGACCTGCTCGGATGAGGGTGTGCGAATGCTGCGCTCGGTCTCGTGAAAATTAAGGCAGGATTCTTCGAAATCTAGTCCACAAAAATCTAGTATACGCCGTACTTGTGTCTCCAGATCGTGGACAACATCTTCGTGTTGAACTCGGAGCACATAGCCTGGGAGCATCTCATCCCAGTGCGCCATGAGGTCTACATAATCTTTGTAGTAGGCACCGATATCAGCGAGGGAGTAACTAAACAACTGCCCGTCCGCAAACAGCTGTTTGTAGCCACTGAAACAACAGGCCATGGGTGCTCTGCGGGCATCGATAATTTTTGCGTTGGGTAAAATAAGTTTAATCAGGCCAATGTGTCGAAAGTTATTGGGCATTTTGTCTATAAAATACGCCGCTCCCTGGCGGTGAATACGGGTGTCCTCAATATACTGTTCCCCAAACTTCAGTAATTCCTCTCCTGTTAGATCGGCGAGATTGTCAGGATAGGGTTTCTCACTGCCTCGCCCCCTGCGTCGCAAACGGCTCGATAGCGACAAGATGTTAGGCAACTCCAAGGTGCCGTCTACCTGGCTGTGAGAAGAGAGTATTTGTTCCAACAGTGTGGAACCTGCTCTGGGTAGGCCGACAATAAATATCGGATCGGCTGCCTGGCATCCCATGCCCGCTCGATCTGTAAACAACTTCGCCGGACAAGCGCGCTTTTGATCGGCAAAATCCTGGCTGGTTTCACTGGCGGTGTAGTTCACTTGTAATTGTTTCGTGTTATTGCCGCGTGAGTAGTGTGAGAACGCCGCTTCGTAGTTTTCCAAATCTTCGAAAGCTTTTCCCAACGCAAAGTTTAGGTGGACAGGAGCCATTCCGGAAAGGTCGTCGCTATCAATCAGGCCGCGCATAGCTGTCATTTCCGAATCAGTGAATCGGTAAGTTTTCAGATTTGCCAGCGAATAATACGCGTCACAGTGGAGTGGTTGGGCGATCAGTGCCGCCTGGTAGGATTCAATAGCTGCCGGCGTATCGCCGCTGGTTTTCAGAGCATGGCCTCGGGAAACGTGTGTAATGGGATCATGGGGTAACGTTTCCAACACCCTATCGAACATGGCCAGAGCTTGTTGAAAGTCTCCTACCTGCATGCTCTGGATAGCGAACAAGGATTGGAATATTGGGTTTTTTGGCGCTAGCTCCAAGAGCCGATGAGCCTCTTCATGGGCGCGCTGGAAGCGCTGTCGTGTCTGCAATATCTTAATGTAATCGATACGAACTTCGCTATTCTCGGGTGCAAATTCTGCCGCGCTTTCCAGCAGAAACTCTGCATCTTCCAATACTCCAAAGCGTAAACCAATCTCAGCCAGCACTCGCATGGCTTCTACATCTTTGGGGTTTTTCTGAAGGTAGCGCCGTACTGCATGCTCGGCCTTGAGCAGTTTTCCCTCGTACAGCATATCCTTGATAGCGCGCAGGGGGCCCGGGAGTGCCTCCAGATTATGCAATTGCCTGGCTACGTGATCTCGTTGCTCGGCAATATTACTCCCCGTGGAGTGGTCGAGAATCTCCAGCTGAGCTCGCCAACTTGCTTGCAGTGCTGGATTAATCCGGCAAGCTCGGGCATACGCCGCAAGAGCTTCCTTGCCACGACCCAGCCCTTTAAAAAGGTGTCCGCACTCCTGGTGTGCGCGGCTATGATTCGGCGAATTGATGAGCAATGTCTTTAAAAACGACTCTGCCTCGTCCAACTGACCAAGGTGTCGGCAACACACAGCGCGCATATACAAGGCCTGAGTGTCTTGTTGTGACTCTTTTGGAAGTTCGTCGAGAGCTTTGATAGCGGCGAGTAGGTCTCCCGCCACAATCAATTTTTGAACTTCACCCAATTCAATGTCTTGTTTATTTTCCTGCACAGGCATGGAGTTCCTGGTTTCCGAAAGAAAAAACGCCCCTTAAAAGGGGCGTTAATTGTGTCAAAGCCAGCGCCTAAACGCCAGAAAGCTTAGAAGTGATAAGAGAACCGCACACCTGCTGTCCGCGGCCGAGCCAGGCTGAACCGGCTTCGATCGTTGACATAGTTAGCGCCTGTTGCCGCTTTCTCTTCTGTCAGGTTGTCGACAAATGCCTCTACCATCCATTCGTTATTGGTTAAACCAGCGGTAATACCGACCAATACCCAGCTATCCAGCTGGTCCCGGTTCATCGCTATAATGTCGCTATAGGATTCGGCAGAGTAGCTGATCGACGGCATGATGTGTGCGGTCAGGCCACCGGTAGTTTCCCAGACATAACGCGCCGATATATTCCCTTGCGTCTCCGGTGCGTAGGCGAGCTCTGATCCCTTGATGACATCTCCGGTTGGGATGAGTACTTCCGTGATCTCAGTATCGAGGAGGGAGAGTGCAGCCCGGATAGTGAGGTTCTCACTAGGCATCCAGGTCAGATCTGCTTCCAGTCCGGTTACTTCAGCATTCGCGGCGTTGTCGGAGAAAAACAGGTTGACGATGCTGGTGTCAAAAATCGTCGTTTGCAAACCATCAATTTCCACTGAGAAGATGGAACCATTAAAACGCATGGCGCCGTCCATAAGATCCAATTTCCAACCCAGTTCAATGTTCGTCAGCTCATCACTTTTTACATCGAAGGGCACGGTGTAATTCGTAGCCGCTTGAAAGGCGCCGCCTGGTCGATTGAGAAGCCCGGGACGATATCCCTCTGACCAGGTGATATACCAAAGCTGGTCTTCATTGGGGGTCCAGGACAGGCTGACCTTACCGATGACACCGTCATCCGAACTGTTGTCTGGCGCATTTACAGAGTTCACGATCCGGTCATAGTTGGGGTCGGATGGGTCCGGTAGCGAATCATTGGTATAGACGGTTTTGTCTGCCGAACAGGTTCCTATCCAGGTAAAGCTGCCATCACCATCATAGAGGTCGTTGATATTGGTACCATATGAATCGCGATCTTCCCCCGACATATTACAGAATGACGAGTTGGCGCTGCCTTCGAAGTCGACCTCGTAATCGAACCAGCGCATGCCCGCGGTAACAGTAAATTGATCGGAGAGGTCGAAGCTGGCTTCTCCAAACACGCCCACTTGCTCATCGGTGCGTCTGATATCGTTGCGGAAGATAACCCCGCTTGGAAAGGGCCCTGTGCCGGATTGGTAACCTGGGCTTGAAAATGTGCTATTGGGTGCGAAGCCGAAGCCGTCTCCCTTGCCGCTTCCCCATACATCTACGAACTTGGAGTTGTGGTAGGTGAAATCGTTGCGCTCAGTAAATTCCATATCGCTGTAGAAGACACCAGCCGTTAAGCGAAAACTAGAGTCCGCTGGGGTGGTAAAGCGAACTTCGTGAGTAGTAACCTCGCTCGTTGAGACTGAACCCACTGCCAGACTAGGTGCCTGGCAAGTACCGCTGGGAATACCTGCGCCCGCCGGTGAATAGCTGGTATAGGACACGTAGTAATCGCAGACGTAATAGGGAATGTACTGACCGATATACAGGTAGTCGGTATAGTCGATGTTCTGTTCTGTTTCCCGGTCGGTGAAGGCGCCTGTGTACAACACATCGAGTGCACCTATGCGGCCCTCTATCGTCCAGTTGATGTTGTAGAAATCGTCTTTCATTTGCTCGGGCTGGAAGCGCTGGATTTCATAGTCGCCGAGCTCGGGGTCAGTATAAAACGTGCCATCACTCTCGATGGTCTGATCCATGTAGCCGGCGCGAATAGTCCAGTCTTCGTTGACGTCCCACAAGCCGCTGACGCGGAATCCACTATAGATAGTATCGTTGAAATCTTCCTCCACTGTGGTGCCATTATCGAGCTTGTTGAACGTTACGTTGCTGAGATCTGATCCAGCCTGGAAGCCGCCGCGAAAGCTCGCGACAGGTACGCCGTTGCTACGCATTGTTCCCGCAGGGCGGAATCTTGCGCTCATGCTTGCGTCTCGCTCACCGTAAACGTTATCGATGTAGCCACCCATCTTGTCCACATAAACTGTACCGCGCACCGCAAAGGAATCGCTGATGGGGATATTTATCGTGGCGGTGACGTTACTGCTCTGCTCGCCATCCTGTGTGTAGGAGGCGCCAGCTTTAACGTTGCCCGACATCGCGGATGTATCGGGTCGGTTGGTAATCAAGCGCACTGTGCCAGACTGGGAGCTGGCGCCGAACAATGTACCCTGGGGACCAGGTAAGACCTCGACCCTGTTAATGTCGGCAATGTACACGTCGAGGTTACGACCCGGTTGTGACATGGGCTGCTCATCGAGGTATAGCGCTACGTTTGGCACCAGGCCAGCAACGCCTGCTGTGGTGAGGTTGGGGGTCGTCGAGGCAACACCACGGATGTAGATAGTGTTCTGCCCTGGGCCGGCACCGCCTGCGGTGACGCCTGGAAGCTGAGTCAGATAGTTCGAGAAGTTGGCGACGCCAAAATCATCGAGACTACTTTCCGTAAGCGCGGAAACTGCAACCGGAATATCCTGGGTACTCTCGGTTCGCTTGGTTGCGGTTACGAGGACCTCTTCTAATTGTTGAGCAGCAACGGTAGCTGCGCCCGAAGCAAGGCCCGCAGCTAGTACTGTGCAGATTGCCTGATTTAGCCTGGTTTTGCGTAACATGGTTGTGCTCCTGAGATAGTCGTTTTTAGAATTATGTGGTTGTGGGTTTCTATCGTGGCACTGCCACGGATTGAACTCCTGATCTACTCTACTATGAGACTGGCTTGATAATCTTTCAAAACGCCAGCAGACTCCAATAAAATCCTCCTATCCATTAATAAATTTACCTTATTAATCGGCGGCGCTGATAAGGCGATTTTGGTAAGCTGAGGTCGCCAGCACTCCTACACTAACCCATGTAACACAAGAAATCACTCGGGAGGGATCAGTACCAACTTGCCGATAAATTTCTTTGCCAGAAAAATTTTCTGCGCGAGACCAATTTCATGCAGTGGAAATGTTTGCGCAACGATAGGTTTGATCTCTCCGCGTTCGATATAGTCGACTATATTGCTGAAGATCACATCGTCCTGATACGTACAACCGATCAGCGTCAAATCCTTCAGATAGAGTGTTCGAATATCCAGCTCGACTGCTGGTCCTGCTATAGCACCCGCCACTGCATAGCGACCACCGCGTCTTAACACATCGATTAATGAAGGCCAGGCTGGTCCCGCAACCAAATCGACCACAACATCAACATTAGATGCTCCAATAACTTGGCGAATATCGCTATCTCTATCAATCACCTCGTCGGCACCAATGGCCAGTAATTCACTCATTTTTGAATTACTGGCAATAGCGATCACATGGGCGCCTCGGCGTTTCGCCAGTTGTACTGCAGCCGATCCTACCCCGCCTGAGGCGCCGGTAATCAATACACGTTCAGCACCAACAGCGGCCCGGTGCAGCATATTTTCTGCCGTCGAGTAAGCGCAGGGAATAGATGCCAGTTCGGTGTTACTCCAGTTACAGCTCACAGCGTGCGTTTCTCGTGCAGGTGCTTTGGTGTACTGAGAAAATGCTCCATCGCACTCTGAACCGAAGGTCCAGCATTCAAATTCTCGATAATCGACATAACTTCGTAACATGTTTCGCACTATTATACGTTCGCCTATACGCGAAGCATCGACGCCCTCTCCAACAGCAACAATATGGCCGCAACAATCGGCACCCTGAATTCGCGGAAACGTGAGTGGTACACCCGACCAGCTGGCGTCTGCGTCGTCAAGTTTGTCGAAGCCCTCTGCTCCACCGGTATTGGTGTCTGTATTAATTTGCTTTGAATACCAGCCGATTCGCGTATTGATATCGGTATTGTTGATGCCGGCCGCGGCGACCTTGATAAGAACTTCGCCGGTGCTTGGCACAGGCACTGCTAGGTCATGTCGATAATCGAGAGCGTCCAGTCCTCCATGACGTGTCAGGACCACACCGGACATATACTTCGGCTGCGTTAAAGCGCGATTGTTCATATACATCATCTTGCTTATAGCGAAAGGTGTTAATAACACTAAATACCTTTTTTACTTTACACAATCTATAAAGTCGAACTGCGACGCAGGCCGAGTCAATGGTGCCGTCATCCGGCCGGACAAACTTGGACATGGAGGAAAACTGACGCACATCTGTCGCGAATGGTGTACGTCAGGCAACGATACCGTGATAATTTTCGATTTATATTGAATGCAGAGAAAACTTGACCCAGGGGCCAACTATGAGCGAAGTAATACGGGAGGCGCTGAAGCGAGTCCAGCAGCCGACAGCAGAAGCTAGCGGCATGTTTAATGCCGCTTATCACGACCCGGCCTATTTTGAGTTCGAGCGAGATCATCTAATGGCGCAAACCTGGGTGGCCGTGGCCTTTGAGCGAGAATTACCAAGGGATGGCTATGCCAAGCCATTTGAATTAATGGGATTGCCTTTGGTGGCGACCAGAAACCGGGCCGGTGAAATCAGCGTGTTTCACAATGTGTGCAGCCATCGAGGGATGGTGCTCATTCGAGAGGAAATCGAAGTACAGGGCTCGGTGCGTTGCCCCTATCATTCGTGGACTTACGATCTCGATGGAAATCTAAAAGG
>JBLHKV010000167.1:0-8919 GCA_047618115.1 Halieaceae bacterium
GATGATTTTGCGTCCGGTGAGACCACAATCACCCATGGGTCCGCCGATAATAAACTGTCCGGTGGGGTTGACGTGATATTGAGTGCCGGCGTGCAACCACTCTGCTGGCAAAATCGGTTTGATGATCTCTTCCATAACGGCTTCGCGGATATCGCTCTGACTGATGTCGGGGGAGTGCTGGGTAGACAACACCACGGCATCTACGGCTACGGGGCGACCATTTTCATAGCGCAACGTGACCTGGCTTTTTGCGTCGGGGCGCATCCAGTGAAAGCCACCGTGTTTGCGCAGGTAGGCCTGGCGTTCGACGAGCCTATGTGAGTAAGTAATTGGTGCTGGCATTAACACGTCGGTCTCGTTGGTCGCGTAGCCGAACATCAATCCCTGGTCACCCGCCCCCTGCTCCTTTTCCTGGCCTGAGTCCACGCCCATCTTGATATCTGGCGATTGTTTGCCGATGGCGTTGATTACGGCACAGGTGGCGCCGTCGAAGCCCACCTCGGAACTGTCGTAGCCGATATCTAGAATAACGCCACGAATCAGGTCTTCGAGGTCGACGTAGGTAGTGGTTGTAACCTCGCCGGCGACGATGGCGATACCGGTTTTGACCATTGTTTCAACGGCAACCCTGGCATCGGGGTCATCGGTAATCATTGCATCGAGTACGGCATCTGAAATCTGGTCTGCCATTTTGTCCGGATGGCCCTCAGATACTGACTCCGAGGTAAATATAGAATATTCGCTCATGTTTTGGTTCCGTTATTGATTGTTAGGTTGATCTGATTTTTTGAAAACTTTGACCTGCACCCTGAAGCCATTACGCTGGGTGAGATAGGTGCCACTGAGTTCTGTCATCTGTGCACTAGCCGCCCAGTTTGTGAGAAAGTCTGGCTCCAAACCCAGCCAAAGGTCGCCGCATGTTTCCCTGGCCCAATCCTGATCGTGTGGGCAAAGGTCGGTTAGCACAAATATGCCGCCGGGGCCGAGACAGCGAGCTATGTCTTGAATCACGTCTGCCGGCGACGGGGTGTGGTGCAATACCATATTGGCTATGACACAGTCCGCATCGATGCCTGCGATAGCATTATTTTGGGTGTCACCATGGACAAATTCGATGTTGCCAAGGTCGTCCTCTCTTGCGGTTTCCCGCGCCTTTTCCAGCATCGCCAGCGAGTTATCAACCGCGATAACCTGTTCAAAGCGTGGTGCCAGAGTAGCTAGAAATCGACCATCGCCCGGGCCAATTTCTACGGCGATTCCGGTTCCGGTCTGACAAGAGGCCAGGGTTTGCGCCACGGTGTCCGCGTACTGCTCATAGCTGGCGATCAGATCCTGTTGAGCTCGGAACTTATGGGAGTTGTCACTAAAAAACTGGCGGGATAACTCCGAGCGGGCGGCGTGGATCGCATCTAACCGACCCGATTGCTCGGGACAAAGTAGAAGCCCGTCGACGACCAGCAGCAGTTGGGCGTGCACGTCTGCGAGTACCGGTGAGGCCAGCTGAGAAGTCCTTCGGTAAAAAATGGTGTTGCCCTCTCGACGCTTGGCTACCAGCCCTGCGCCCGCGAGAATCTTGAGGTGGTGACTCATGCCAGACTGGCCGGTATCAAAAAGACTGCAGAGCTCTGCCACGGCCATGGAATCCTGACGCAGTGCCCGCAAAATGAGCAGGCGCAGACGGTCTGCGCTCGCCTTGCAAAAATTGCTGAGTTCGCCAAGGTCGGTGTCGGGCCTGATTTCAGGCGCACCGTTGGAGGATTTTTGAGTCTGAGCTGTCAACATTGCGCGCGATTCTAACAGTTGCGGCACCCTATATCAAAAAATATTGATATAGGGTGCGCTCATGCAGTAGATGATGGATGGCCACGATGCGACGACTGCAAATAATCCACCCAGTTTCAGCAATTTGCCTGCAACCGATTGCTGTTCAATCCCAGTTACGCGAAAATGGAGCTCGCTTATTCTTCTTCCCTTCTGGAGCAAATTGATGCAATCCCGAACCCAACTGGCCAATGCGATCAGAGTTTTGAGTATGGACGCCGTGCAACAAGCCAACAGCGGCCATCCCGGCGCCCCCATGGGGATGGCGGATATAGCCGAAGTGCTGTGGAATGATTTTTTAGTGCACAACCCTACTAACCCACACTGGCCCGACCGCGATCGCTTTGTAATGTCCAATGGTCACGGCTCGATGTTGGTGTATTCCCTGTTGCACCTCAGTGGTTACGATTTGCCGATGGCAGAGCTGCGCAATTTCCGCCAGCTGCATAGTAAAACTCCGGGACACCCCGAGTACGGCTACGCTCCCGGTATCGAAACCACCACGGGCCCACTCGGGCAGGGGATCAGCAACGCGGTGGGCATGGCCATCTCCGAGCGGATCCTGGCGGCGCAGTTCAATCGACCCGGTCACGATATTATCGGCCACTTTACCTATGTATTTCTCGGCGATGGCTGCCTTATGGAAGGCATCTCCCACGAGGCTTGCTCGCTGGCCGGCACACTGGGCCTGGGTAAATTGATCGCATTCTATGACGATAATGGAATTTCGATTGATGGCGAGGTTGAAGGTTGGTTTACCGATGATACCGCTGGCCGGTTCAGGTCTTATGGCTGGCATGTGGTCGATGGTGTCGACGGCCACGATAGCGAGGCCGTGCACAACGCGATAGAAGCGGGGCGCGCAGCCACTGGGCAGCCCACCCTGATTTGCTGCAAGACGGTGATTGGCAAGGGTTCTCCTGCCAAGCAGGGATCCGAGTCTTGTCACGGAGCGCCGCTGGGCGCGGACGAGGTTGCCGCTACGCGCGCAGCCTTGGGTTGGGCCGAGGGAGCATTTGAGATTCCAGCTGGGATCTACGAGGGTTGGGACGCTAAGGAGCGCGGTACACAGGCCGAAACCGCATGGGATAAGGCGGTAGAAGAATATGCTGGAGCACACCCCGACTTGGCGGCTGAGTTACTTCGCCGTTTGGCTGGAGAGTTACCTGAGACTTTTTCTGAGCAGGCCCAGACCTACGTTCGCGAGTGTCAGGCTGAGGGCGCGACGATTGCCAGCCGCAAGGCGTCGCAGAACTGTCTGAATGCCTTTGGTCCGCTGTTACCCGAGTTTTTGGGTGGGTCAGCGGATTTGGCGGCTTCCAACCTGACCTTGTGGGAGGGCTCTACTGGTCTGACCCGGGATTGTGCCGACGTAAATTACATTTACTATGGTGTACGAGAGTTTGCGATGTCGGCGATTATGAACGGAATTGCCCTACATGGAGGATTCATACCCTATGGCGCAACTTTCCTCATATTCATGGAGTATGCAAGGAACGCGGTACGAATGGCTGCGATCATGGGTCAGCCGGTTATTTTTGTGTATACCCACGACTCTATAGGTCTTGGTGAAGACGGGCCTACCCACCAACCGGTAGAGCAGCTCACCAGTCTGCGCACGACGCCCAACCTACACACCTGGCGGCCCTGTGATAGCGTCGAGTCGGCAGTGTGCTGGAAGGCCGCGATTGAACGAAAAGATGGGCCGAGCGCCCTGATTTTCAGCCGCCAGAATTTGCCACATCAGCAGCGCTCGGAAGATCAGGTAGAGGCGATAGCGAGGGGCGGCTATGTGCTGAGCGACAGTGACGGCGAGCCCGATGTCATCTTGATTGCCACCGGCTCGGAAGTGGGAATGATCCAGGAGGCAGCAACTACCTTGCGTGAATCGGGCACTAAAACCCGAGTTGTATCAATGCCCTGCGCGGAAATTTATGAACAGCAAGACGCTGCCTACCGGGAGACAGTGCTTCCCTCGAGTGTACTGGCGCGGGTCGCGGTAGAAGCCGCGCACACCGATTATTGGTATAAGTACGTGGGCCTGGATGGGCGGGTTATCGGGATGAACAGTTTTGGAGAGTCGGCGCCAGCCGCCGACCTGTTTGAACATTTTGGTATTACCGTCGCGGCGGTGGTGGAGGCAGCGCGTGAGACTCTGCTCTAGGTCGTAGACATTATCGCCAACCTGAACTGAGGAAGCGACATTGGTTAATCTCGCTATTAACGGCTATGGACGCATCGGCCGCTGCGTGTTGCGCGCTCTTTACGAGTCGCGGCACCGGCAGACCATGCGAATTGTAGCTATTAACGAAATCGCCGATGCAGCGACTGCGCTACATCTGACGCGTTACGATACAACCCACGGAAAATTCGCCTTTCCACTGTCTTCGTCTGCATGCGGTTTGATGGTCGACGGTGACGAAATCAGATTACTGCGCGAAAGCGATGTCGCCGCCCTACCCTGGGAGGGTCTGGATATAGACGTCGTTCTGGAGTGCACCGGGGCGTTCAGCGACCGTGCAACAGCCGAGCTGCACTTGGCTGGTGGGGCGCGCCGGGTATTGTTCTCTCAGCCAGCGGAGTCTGACGTCGATGCCACCATTGTCTATGGGGTTAACCAGCGGCATCTCTCGCACGAGCACCGGATAGTATCCAATGCCTCCTGTACGACCAATGGTATTGTGCCGGTGATAACCGCAATACATGAGAAGCTGGGTATTCGCAGTGGTATTATCACAACTATTCACTCCGCCATGAACGACCAGCCGGTTCTCGATGCTTACCACCACACCGATTTACGCAAAACGAGGGCCGCGGGGCAGTCAATAATACCCGTGGATACCCGGTTGGCCCAGGGAATAGACCGCTTGATGCCCGAGTTGGCGGGTAGGTTCGAAGCGCAGGCTCTTCGAGTCCCGACCCTGAATGTGTCGGCGATGGACCTGACGATCAACGTAGATTGCGCTACCAGCGCGAGCGAGGTCAATCGACTTCTGGCGGAAGCTGCTTCCAGTCGCTTTGACGGCGTGTTGGGTTACAGCGAAGAGCCTCTGGCATCGTGTGATTTTAATCACGATCCGCGTTCGAGCATTGTCGATGCCAGTCAGACCCGGGTCAGTGGCGAACACCTGGTCAAGGTGTTGATATGGTTTGATAATGAGTGGGCTTTTGCCAACCGCATGTTGGATGTCAGCGACTACTGGTGTCGTTTAGAGAGAAAATAGTAATGTCGCTAGCTGTCAGCAGAATGTCAGACCTGGACCTCGCTGGAAAGCGGGTATTGATCCGCGAAGACCTCAATGTCCCAATGAATGATGGTCGTGTTGCCAGTGATGCGAGAATTAGAGCAGCGCTGCCCACCATAGAGATGGCGCTGGCCGCCGGTGCCGAGTTGATGCTGATGTCACACCTGGGCAGACCCATCGAGGGTGAATACGACGATGAGTTCTCGCTGGCTCCCGTGGCAAAGTATCTCTCCGATCTGCTTGGTCAACCAGTTCCGCTGGTATCCGCCTGGCGAGAGGGTGTTGAGGTTGGAGCGGGTAAGCTGGTCATGCTGGAGAACGTACGGTTCAATGCCGGTGAGAAAGCCGACGACGATGCGCTCGCGCGCGCGTATGCCTGCCTTTGCGACATCTACGTAATGGATGCCTTTGGTACCGCTCATCGCGCCCAGGCGTCCACCCACGGCGTTGCACGGCACGCTGCCGTGGCTTGTGCAGGCCCGCTATTATGTGCCGAGCTGGAAGCGCTCAGCCGGGTATTGGCAGAGCCCCGGCGACCGCTGGTGGCAATTGTCGGGGGTTCCAAGGTGTCGACCAAGCTCGAGGTGCTGGCGTCACTGTCCGACAAGGTGGATCAGCTGATTGTGGGAGGAGGAATTGCAAACACGGTTCTAGCCGCCACGGGACGAGCGGTTGGCCTCTCTCTTTACGAGGCCGACTTGATCCCCCAGGCGCGCGCATTGATGGTCGCAACCGAGTTACCCGTGCCTACTGACGTTGTCGTTAGCGAAGAATTTTCAGAGTCCGCCAGTGCGGTCATTCGATCGGTGGACGAGGTGGGTGACAATGAAATGATTCTCGACCTCGGCCCCGATAGCATGGCCGCGATATCGTTGATTATCGCCAACGCCGGCACGATTCTCTGGAACGGCCCGGTGGGCGTCTTTGAAATCGAGCAGTTCAGTCGAGGCACAGAATCGCTATGCCGGGCCGTTGCGGACAGCACCGCATACTCTGTGGCGGGTGGGGGCGATACCCTGGCGGCGATTGACAAATTTGGTGTGGCAGATAAGGTTTCATACATCTCTACCGGCGGCGGAGCCTTCCTGGAATTTGTTGAAGGGAAGATCCTCCCCGCAGTAGCTATACTCGAACAGCGGGCTCTGGCCCAATAATACAGGAAGAGCACAATGGCACTAATAAGCATGCGCCAACTTTTGGATCACGCCGCTGAATACGATTACGGCGTTCCGGCGTTCAATGTCAATAATCTGGAGCAAACCCGGGCCATCATGGAGGCTGCTCGGGCGACCAACTCCCCGGTGATAATGCAGGCCTCGGCAGGTGCGCGAAAATACGCTGGCGCAGCCTTCCTTCGACATATGATTCTCGCCGCTGTAGAAGAATTTCCCGAGATTCCCGTGGTCATGCACCAGGATCACGGAGTATCACCAGCGGTCTGTCAGCGCTCCATTCAGCTTGGGTTTACATCGGTAATGATGGATGGTTCGCTTGAAGATGATGGTAAGACCCCGTCCAGTTATGACTATAACGTCGCGGTAACTCAGCAGGTGGTAAGCATGGCACATGCCTGCGGTGTTTCCGTTGAGGGTGAGCTCGGATGCTTGGGCTCTTTGGAAACGGGTGAGGCCGGCGAGGAAGACGGCGTGGGTGCCGCCGGAAAGCTTAGTCTCGAGCAGATGTTGACCGACCCCGATGAGGCCGCCAGGTTTGTTGCTGCGACTGGCGTCGACGCGCTGGCCATTGCCTGTGGCACCAGCCATGGAGCCTACAAGTTTACCCGGCCACCCACCGATGACATTCTGGACATAGACCGTATCAAGGCAATACACGCCCGCATCCCAGACACTCATCTGGTGATGCATGGGTCCTCTTCCGTACCCCAGGAATGGTTAGCGGTGATAAACGAATACGGCGGTGAGATACCGGAAACTTATGGCGTCCCTGTGGAACAGATTCAAGAGGGCATCAAGCATGGTGTGCGTAAAGTGAATATTGATACAGACCTTCGGCTGGCATCAACCGGAGCTGTGCGCCGCTATCTGGCACTCAACAAAACAGAGTTTGATCCACGCAAATTTCTGACTGAAACCATTATCGTGCAGCGCGACATCTGTGTTGCCCGTTACGAGGCTTTTGGCAGCGCCGGTAATGCCGACAAAATTACGCCACTTTCATTGGAGGCCATGTATCAGCGGTATGAGGGCGGCTAACGTTAACGACGTCAGAAGTGAATTGGCTGGTCCCGGGCAGGAGTGGCGCGACCTCGACCTCGACCAGTTGCGGCAGTCATTGGTGCAGTTGGATCTGGCTGTATCCGCAGGTCTCACCAAAGAGCAGTCGCGTTTTTGTGCTCTGTACAGCATTAATTTTGAAGAGCGACTGACCGGCGTAGACCATGCTTTGGGATACTGCCAATCGGGGGACTACCGTCTCGCGATTCACGTCTTTCAGTGTCGGGCAGCCAGCGGGAACCTGCTACTGCTCCATGGCTTGTATGATCACAGTGGCCTCTATCGACATCTGATTGAATACGGGCTGCAGCGGAATATGAATGTTGTCATTTTTGATATGCCCGGCCACGGTCTGTCTACCGGAGAGCCCTTTGGTATTGAGTCTTTTGGTGACTATCGGCATGCAATTGCAGATGTGCTGCGGGCTTGCGACTTTCTCTCAGGTAGCTGGTCGGTGCTGGCACAGAGCAATGGCGCCGCTGCCTTGATCGAGTACACGCTCACTTCAGGTTTGAAACCCTTTGACAGGGTTGTGTTGTTGGCTCCCTTGATTCGACCCCGGGGGTGGTGGTGGATCAGGGCCGGACACGTGCTGCTGCATCGTTTGCTCGACACCGTACCGCGCAGTTTGTCCACCAGTTCTAGCGACCCTGAATTTTTGCGATTCCTGCATCAGGACCCCTTGCAAATTCCGACCACCGCGGTCAGCTGGGTGGGTGCTCTGCGACGTTGGCTGGCGCATATTGAAGGTTGTGTATCCATCGAGTCGGACTGGATGCTTATTCAGGGCACCGATGACTCCACCGTAGACTGGCAATACAATATTCCCCATATCCAGAAATTGTTCCCTGGCAGTCGTGTCGAATACATTGAGGGAGCGCGACACCAGTTGGCGAACGAAAGCACCACGATCAGACAACGCTGTTTACATCTGGTGAGTGAGTATCTTGACGCTGGCGGTGCAACTGCCGATGACTGAGAACGCGTTAATGAAGGTAGATCCCTGGACGCTCTACTGGCAAAGCGACAAACTGGAAAGCTGTATTGCCATGGCATCGGCTGACGATGCCATGGAAATAGCGGCATACTGGCAGGCTTTTGCCCTCCAGCTGAATGACTTAGCCACTGTTCTGGATCTGGCCTCTGGCAATGGCGCCGTACCGATAGTGATGTTGGCAGAAAATCCCGGGCTGAAATTTGTAGCTGTAGACAAGGCTGAAATTGAGCCTCCTAAGTATCTGAGCCGGGCCAAAGAACTTGCAGCGGTTCAGTTTTTTGCTGGAGTAGATATTTGTAATCTTCCCTTTGAGGACGAATCTTTCGATGCCGTTACCAGTCAGTTCGGATTGGAATATGCCCCGCTGGCCAGTGCCAGTGAATCAGCGGCCCGAGTTCTGAAAAAATCCGGGGCTATGCGATTACTGATGCATCACGTAGACAGTGAAATAGTGCGCCCAAGCGCGCAGATTCTCCGGGAAATAACAGATCTACTAGTGGCCGGTGGCGTAGTGGAGAAGGTTGGCCTTTTTGCCACCCATCAAATTAGTTTGGAGCAACTGGAAGCCGTGGGGCAACAGTATTTACAGACAGAAACACCAAAGACCGAGCGCGTGAGTGGC
>JBLHKV010000168.1:0-8913 GCA_047618115.1 Halieaceae bacterium
GGCATTGCAACTTTATTTGTCAGTAGTCGACTATTGCCCAGCCACTCGATAGAAGTTGTCGACGTCAATGAGTACCTCATCGAGGCCGAGGTCAATCCTGGTTCCACGTTGATCGGCAATACTATTCTGGACAATAAACTCAGAGATTTAAAAGAGCTGTTTCTCGTTGAAATAGTTAGGGGGGAGCATCTCATCTCTCCGGTGTCGCCTTTTGAGTACATCGAAGCGGGGGACAAACTTATATTCTCCGGAGATGTAAAGCAGCTTTCTACTTTGGAGGAGTTGTCCGGGCTGACGTTTTTTGCGCTGGAGGAGGGCCTGCTCAAGGAAAATGTCGTCGAGGCGCTGGTTCTGCCAAATGCGGCCATCGAGGGCAAAACGCTGAAAACTGCCGGGTTTCGCTCCTTATTTGATGCCGCTGTTGTGGGCATGCGCCGCGGAGGAAAGCGGCTGTCTGGAAAACTAGGAAACATTTCCCTGCAGGCCGGCGATAGTCTAATCCTGGCGGTAGGGCCCGATTTCCATGAGCGAAAAAATCTCAGCAAGAATTTTGTAATCATAGATGACGAAGTCATTGGAGCGCGGGCCAAGCCACTGGAAAACTATTTCGTGTCGCTTGGTTTGCTTGTAGTGATTGTGCTCGCTGGTTTGTCCTGGGTTCCACTGATCAAGGGCCTTGCACTTCTACTGTTGGGGATGTTGGTTTTGGGGATTGTGAAAGGAGCCGAATTGAGACGGCGGTTTCCCTTCGAATTGTGGTTGATTATCGCCTCCGCATTGACCCTCGCGCAGGCCCTTAATAATTCGGGCCTGGTCGCAATCGCCACCCATGCCTTCCACGATAATCTGGCAGGTTTGGGCCCGTATGCAGCGGTAGCCGCAATCTTTTTAATGACACTCGTGCTCACCGAAATAATGACAAATAACGCGGCGGCTGCATTGGCTTTCCCCATAGCATTTGCCCTTGCCGAGAGTTACGGCCTGAACTACATGCCATTCATAATGGCAGTGGCCTACGGAGCCTCTGCTAGCTTTCTAACTCCTTATGGCTACACCACAAACCTCATGGTGCAAAACCTCGGCGGCTATCAATTCAGGGACTATCTGCGCGCTGGATTACCAATGACAGTGGTCTACTCTATTGGCGTGCTAACGCTAGTGCCAATATTTTTCCCTTTTTAACCTATTAGGTTTTCGTGGTCCCCTTTCTGGCTCTTTTCTGCGGAGCACCGGCGAGCCGCATATACTCCTCAAGGGATTCCTGAAGCTTGTCCATAATGCTCCAGGCATTCGGGAATAGTTTTGGCTCGACTGTGACCCCCAAGTCAATTTTGTCAACGTAACTGATACACGTAAAGTTAACCGGGATCCCATCGGAGATGATTGACATGGGGTACATTGATTCCATTTTTACCCCGGCTAAAAATAGTGGGAAGTGACTGCCGCGAACATTAGATACAATCAAATTGCTGCCCATCATCTGTGGTATTTGCTCTCCCTTCATAATACCCATGAGCGCACTGAGCATAAAGGGAGGTAGGGTCTGGAATACTTCCATGGCACCCATTGCTCCGCTGCTTACCTCATCCTTAACCTCTCTGGATTCGGCGTTAATTTTCTTCAGTCGCTCAACAGGATCGCTTTCATTGGTAGCCATGGTAATGGACGCATTGGTGACCTTGTTGACGATAGCATCGTCGTCTTCGCTGCGTAATGATACAGCTATGGTAGTGCGCAAAGACTCCTCAGGTAGATTTTCCTGATCGATCATATAGCTGCGCATTGCGCCGGAAACCAATGCAAGCACAACATCGTTAAGCGACACATCAAAATAGTTTTTTATCATCTTGATATCATCGAGGCACAGCGAGCCAAATATAAAACCCCGGTGTTTGCTGATATTGGTATTGAAGCTGGCGCTGGGCACAACGACTTTGGACTTTTTTGGCCGCCTTTCCAACGACAGCTGCTCCATCATTTTCGGTCGCGCCAAATCGTACATTCCCTTGACGAGTTCGGTAGGAAGACGAGAAAGGTTCTTCATCGCCTGGGTAGAGCGCTCCCTTCTGGTTGGAACTCGACCAGCTTTTGCCTCCGTGATCGCTCTGTCTATTTCCCGTGGTGGGGGGTTGGGTTCCAGATCACACATAATTTCGCCGAGTTTGTTTCCGCCCTGACCGTCCATCATGCAGTGGTGCAGTTTTTGTAAAATGGCGAACTTCCCGCCTTCGAGCCCCTCGATCAACCACATTTCCCAAAGTGGGTGATCTCTATCGAGGTGCTTGGCGTAGAGATGAGAGACAACCTCTGCCAGCGCAGCATGGTCTCCTGGAGACGGCACAGCAATACGTTTTATATGGTGGTCGTAACTGAAGTCCTCGTCTTCAATCCAATAAGGTCGATCGATACCCATAGGCACCTGATGCAGTTTCCAATGGAAGTTGGGTACCAGTTCTATACGTTCAATACTCGTTTGACGAAATGATTCAAAGCAAAAATCTGGACTATCTTCGCTGTTCAGAAGAACCAGGCCACCGGTGTGCTGAAAGGTGGTTTCAGTTTCTCCAGCGAGAAACATCACATCTTCTTTGCTGAGCTGGCGTAATTTCATTCTCAATCCTCGGTCTGTAAGGAAGTACTTGATAGTAAATGTGAGTGTAGTCTACTCCTGAGTACACCTACTCCGCGACTGCCTATTTATTATTCCCAAGCGGCGACTTGATCGAACCATCTATCGCGAAGTAGGGTAGCCCCAACTCGCTCAAAATTGTTGGAGAACAAGGCCGATAGGTTTGCTCGTTCATATCGGCTACGTAGAGCATGGGCCCGCATAGTTCCATATCGTAACCTTCGTGCTGTAGGTCAATCTTGCGTAATTTGTAGGTGCCTGTCATATCCATTTGCGCGAGTATCCGCACAAACAACGGTATCGCATAGCTCGCCAGGTTTGCTTTTGCCTCGGCAAAAAATCCAGCTGGATCGAATATTTCATCACTCTGCATCACAATTGCAGCCATGCCAGCGCGGCCCTCGTGGCCAGACACTTTGACACCGTAGATGTTAATGAGCTCTGCCGCTTCGTAACCCGATAATTGCTGTACGACCTCGGTGGTTGATATGTTTTCGGACTTCCAGCGATAAGTGTCGCCGATCCTATCGACGAAATAGAAATATCCCTCAGCGTCACAGCGGAATAGGTCACCACTTCGAAACCAGCAGTCCCCAGGTTGAAAAACGTCTCGCAGTAGCTTTAGTTCGCTCGCGGCTCGATCGCTGTAACCATCAAACGGCGAAACGGCCTCTCCCGACGCGGAGTGAATTTGTCCTAAGAGCTCACCCGGTTCGCCGACAGCGGCTAGTTGTATGCAGCCGCTGCTATTTCGCGGATGGTAATCCTCCTCTACGCTGTATTTGACCAGGCGCATAAAAGTACGGTCCCAGTAGGGCACACGACCGCAAGATCCAGGGCGATTATCAAAATTGCACATATTGCAATTTGCCTCAGTTGAACCCCACCCTTCATATATTTCAATGTTACTGCCGAAGCGTCCTACAAAGGCGTTCCAGGTGTCCAGCCCCATGCCAGAGCCAATAGCGATGCGAAGACTATGTCGCTGTTGCTCAACCGCAATCGGGCTATTCACGAGATATCTACAAATCTCGCCGACGTAAATAAATACTGAAATCTGATGTCGAGCGATATCTGGCCAAAATGCTTTCGCGCTAAATCGTCTGCGTAGAACACAAACACTGCGTAAAGCGAGAACCGTCGAAAACAGCGACATTAGCGCTGCGCCATGAAATAGAGGCAGCACACAATAAAAAATATCGTCCGCTTGCATAGAAGACATCTGCAACCACCGGGCACCCGTCGACAGCCACTTCGAGTGAGTTATGTATGCCGCCTTCGGCAAGCCGGTGGTGCCGGATGTATAGATAAAACAAGCTATGTCAGAGTTTTTAAGTCCCTTCCTTGCTCTGGAATCGTAGGCGGGGAGCTTGTCATTCAAGGCGGTATAGTCAAATTCTTCTGTCCCTGTTGGCAGGCGATACCCCTTGTCCGACCAGCTATCGGCCACAACCAGCGTCGGGTAAAGCGAGCTCAGGCTGGCGCCGCTTACATATCGATCTAGGCATTCACTACCAATGATGAGAATTTTGCTCGAAACCGTTGCAAGTGCATGATTTAAAGCTGAGCTGCGGGTTTCGGTGTTTATTAGAGCCGTTGCTACACCCAGCTTCAACATGCCGACCCAGGCATAGAAAAATTCGGGTCGATTCTCCATCATGAGCGCAGCGGTATCGCCACGCTTCATGCCTTTGGCGATTCCAGCTCTGGCAAAGGCATTGGCATGTTGATTCAGTTCTCCCCAACTGATCTCCACATCATCATAGATCAGGAAACACTTAGATGGATCTTCTTGTGCAGCTTGCTCAAAGCGGTCGGCGATTGTCACATCGAACTGCATGGCGACTTCAACCGACGCCTGATTGGTTCGGTCGATTACCGCCTGGCATTCATCTCGTGTCATCATCGGTGTGAAGGGTTCCCTTAGCGTTCTGATTATTATTATGTCTGAGCAGTTCAACGTTCGCCAGTTTACCAGACTGCCAGATCAGATTTGATTAGGTGTTCGAACAGGTAGAGCTTTGGAAAGTACCTGCAAGCGTTGTAATATATCCGCTAGTGGGTTCATACAGGAAGGCAGATTGTGGGTAACATCTCTGAAAAAGACATTGAGGATCAGGCATCGGCGCTGCACTTTGTAAGTGGCAACCGGCTGTCGCCGCCATTTCCGGATGGTATGGAGCATGCGATGTTCGGCATGGGCTGTTTCTGGGGTGCTGAACGCAAATTTTGGGAGACGCCCGGCGTATATTCCACTGCTGTAGGTTTCGCCGGGGGCCACACGGAGAATCCCGGGTATCAAGAGGTGTGTACAGGGCGTACCGAGCATAACGAAGTGGTGCGTGTGGTTTACGATCCTCTACAGGTAAGTTACGCGGCACTGCTGACGGTTTTTTGGACCAGCCATAACCCAACTCAGGGTATGCGGCAGGGCAATGATATGGGAACGCAGTATCGCTCCGGCATATACACTTTCGACGCTAATAAATTGGCAGAAGCACAAAGATCCATGTCGTCCTATCAGCAATCGCTTGATGCGGCAGGCTATGGCGCTATCACCACGGAAATTCTCGAGGCACCACATTTTTACTACGCCGAGGATTATCACCAGCAATATCTGGCAAAAAACCCAGGGGGCTACTGTGGGCTTGGGGGAACCGGTGTAGCGTGTGCTGTGGGGCTCGTCGCCGAGGTATGAGTTTGAGAGCCAGCATATTATGGTGGGCTCAGGTTCAGAATAGCGAACCGCCATTGGCTGGCGTTCCGTTATAATCTCGTCACATGAATCGATTGAATGGAGCCAAGTAATGACTAACAGTCCTGATAGCTGGGATCACGAGTACGATGTTGTTGTTGTCGGTAGCGGTAATGGCGCCCTCACAGCAGCTGTAGTTGCGCACGACGGTGGCGCGCGAGTGCTGGTCATTGAAAAAGCGGATAAATACGGTGGTACCAGCGCCAGTTCAGGTGGCGGTGTATGGGTACCCAACAATCGCTATGCAAAGGCTGCGGGCGCTGACGATAGCCCGGAGGATGCGCGCGCTTATCTGGAGTCGGTGTCGCCCGAGGGGAAAATAAGCCCTGAACTGCTAGATACATACGCAGAGCAGGCTCCCAAGATGATTGACTATCTTCACGAAAATACCAACTGGGTCCGTTACGAAACTCTGGAACACTATCCCGATTACTTCCCTGAGAACCCTGGAGGTAAAGTCGGGCATCGCTCTATGGAGCCGACTCCGGTACATGGTAGCGAGTTAGGAGTAGATTTCGCAGATCTGGGCGAGCAGCACCCGGCTACAGCCATGCCCGGTGGCGTTAATTTTACTCAGGTTGAGGGCATGTTCATCCTCACTGCACTGCCGGGGTGGATAAAGCTGAGCATGAAACTTGTATTCGGCTACCTTTTGGATTTTCCCACGCGACTCCGAACAATGCGGGATGCGCGCTTAACCATGGGTTCGGCGGGTATAGCGCGGTTGCGCTTGTCGCTGCAGGATCGGGGTGTATCGGTATGGTTGAACACGCCGTTGACCAAACTCGTAGAGGTGGATGGTCGAGTAGTAGGTGTCGAGGCATCGAAAGAGGGCAAAAGGATTCGAATTTCGGCTGCTAAGGGCGTTATCCTCGCTACCGGCGGCTTTGAGCGGAATCAGGAGCTGAGAGAGAAGTACTTACCCCAGCCGACCGATACCTCGTGGACATCGGGTAACTTGTACAATACTGGCGACGCGTTGGTAATGGCTCAGGGCCTGGGTGCTGCCACTCACCAAATGGATTGGGGGTGGTGGTTTACTATGGCCATAATCCCAGGTCGAAACAAGGCACACATGAGCCAGGTAGAAAAGGGCTTGCCAGGTAGCATGACCGTTAACAAGGACGGCAAACGCTTTAGTAACGAATCACAAAACTATGTGACATTCGTCGAGGATCAATTGCGGGAATATGCGGCTGGAAATCCATGCATACCCGCCTATATGATTTTCGATGCCGATTTTCGCTACAAGCGACCCGTTGTTGGAGCGCTGGTTCAAAGTAGATTGATGCCCGATTGGATGGTGCCTAAGTCCTGGTGGACGCCAAGCTTTTTGACTCGAGCAGACTCTATAAAAGAACTGGCAGAAAAGGTAGGTATCGATCCAGATGGATTAGAGGCAACGCAAAAGCAATTCAATGAGTATGCCAAAAGCGGCAAAGATCTCGACTATCAGCGGGGGGATTCCAGCTACGATCGTTACTACGCCGACCCTGAATACACGCCCAACCCATGTCTGGGAGAGATAGGTAAAGCTCCGTACTACTGTATCGCGCTATATCCCGGAGAGATGGGCACAGCGGGCGGCTTGGTGATCGACTGCGACGGTCGCGTACAGAACGAACAAAACGAGTCTATTCCGGGGCTCTACGCCTGTGGAAACTTAACAAGCGCATTGCTACCTTCCTATCCAGGTCCCGGCTCTACTCTTGGTCCCGCTATGTGTTTTGGCTATCTGGCCGCGCGACACGCCACTGACTTCAGCGATACTTGAGCGGAAAGTGTACCGCGAACTCAACACCACTGCCGTCTGATAGATTTACGGCGGTCAGACGAGCGCGATGAAAATCGGCAATCAGCTTCACAACATATAAGCCGATGCCAAGATGGGCCTGATCGTCTCGATTGCTGCGCAGGGACACCATGGAGTCAAATATCTGGCTGTGTAACCCCTCGGGTAAGAGCGGGCCTTGATTCGCTATGCTCAGCTCAATTGCGCCATTTCGGTGGCCAAGGCCTATGCTGATAAGCGCTCCCGGAGGAGTAAAATCCACCGCATTGTCGAGTAATTTATCCAATAGTTGGGCAATGAGGTCAGGTGCGCCATCCATCCATACAGATTCGCTGGGTACCGTTACCGAAAAATGGTGAACCGTATGCAGCTCTCTGTATGCATCAGCCATACTCGCGACCAGATCTGAAATATTGAATCTGATCCGCTCGTTCCCGTCGATACTGTCTGCCAGATGATTAGCTTCTGCCATCGCGGTCAATATATGACGGAGACGGTCCAGGCCATCGCGAGCACGTCTGATGTAGATGCGCTGACTCTCTTGAACATCATTTTGATCAAGGTTTTCCAGAGATGACTGCACTATGGCGATTGGAGTGCGTAACTCGTGCGCCAACTTTCCCGAAAGGTTACGCAAATACTCTGTGTATCCCGTGAGTCGACCCAATAATTCGGCATAGTTGCGCGAGAGATCACCAATTTCATCGTTTGCAGTAGACGCTGGAAAATCGTTCTGTAGTGCCCCGTCAGGCCTTATAACCTGTTGAACCGCAGTGCTCAGGCGGCGGATCCGTACAGAGAGTAAGGTCGCGTAGCCGAGCAGTCCTGTCACACACACCAGTATCGCGAGCATGCTGTAGTAGAGTAGGTTGCTGAAGGCTCTGTCGGTCAACGACAGGAATTCTGCGCTGTCTTGTTCGACGAGAACAGCACCGATAATTTTTTCGTCGTGAAATATCGGCGAGGCGCTTACCAATAACGCCTCGCGAGTACGCACAGGGTGAGCGTACCATCCGGTGATAGAGGTTGACGAAGCAATGGAAGAACGAAGAGCTTCTTCCAGCTCTCTTCGCACGAGCTTACCGTGCGCGCCTACAACTGCAGCAGTCGGCAAGTTTTCATCCGCGAGTACCAGTCGATAGAAAAAGCGTAGAAACCAGTTTTTGTTCGCTGGGTCGCTATTAGAATAATCTATTCGCCCCTCGGCTAGGCTTTGATGATGCAGGTTGACTGCGGGCCCCCCGATAACGAAAAATTGCTCGTCGACAACGTGTAGTGAGGAGGCTAGTTGAAAAGACTCCAGCACCTCAGAAAGTTGCAGGTTGGGGAATATGAGTCTCGGGAGTTTCTCATCAAGTAAAGGATCGAAGTTGCCGGTTATGTTCACTGCATCACTAGTGGCAACACCGCGCTGATCGATAAAATAGAATCCGAATTTTCCGTCTAACAACGAAAGTGGTGCCTGCAGTTCTATGTTGTATCCTTGTTCTGTATCCTGCCAGAAAATCTGAATTCTAGGTTCATAGAAAACTGTTTTCGAATCTGTCGAATAGCGAGACTGAATTAGCCCCGGAGCGCTGGTGGGTAGCGTGTGTTCTCGCAGTTGATCACCAGCTTCGGTAACCACGACGAGCCTGTCGCCACTTCCCAGCCAGGATACGCTAGGGTTGTGATAAACAACGTCGGGATCTGTTACCTGGAAGAAAACATGCAGTTTCTCTTCGCCACTCGCTGCTG
>JBLHKV010000169.1:0-8802 GCA_047618115.1 Halieaceae bacterium
GATAACAATTGGTCAGCCAGGACCGACTTTCGCATGCTCAGCACGTTCGATAACGAGTTTGTAGATGCCGCGCTGCTAGTTGGCCTAAGCTATGCCTTTGGCGGTGACAAACCAGCTCCCACAGCACCCAAGCCGGTGGTGAAAGAGATTGGTGATAGCGACAAAGACGGCGTTCTGGATGATCGCGATGCCTGCCCGAATTCACCAGCTGGGACGGAGGTGGACAAGACTGGTTGCAAGGTTAAAGAGAAGCGTCGCGCAGAAATAAACCTGAAAGTTAACTTCGCGAATAATTCCGCGGAGGTAACCGAGGAGTTTATGGGAGAAATCGACGATCTCGCGCAATACATGAATCGCTTTCCCAGCGAGAAGCTGGTGATTGAGGCGCATACCTCCGATGTGGGTTCCGCTGATTACAATATGGCGTTGTCACAGCGCCGCGCTGCAGCCGTTGTGGAGATACTCGTAGAGCGCTTTGGAATTAATGCCTCGCGGTTATCCTCGAAAGGCTATGGTGAGTCCAGGCCTATCGCGAGTAACGATACCAAAGAAGGGCAAGCTGCCAATCGCCGCCTCGTGGCTTCAGCATCTATAGTTTACGAGGTAGAGGTTCAGAAGTAGCGTACTTAAGATCGCCAGAAAAGCCCGGGGCTCCTTCAGGGGCCCCGGGCTTTTCTGTATCAAACCACGGTAAAGTCGTCGGCATCCAGGTGACAGGGAAATTTTTCCCGGTAGGTCATCAGGGCATCGCCATCCAATTCGGCCGAAAAAATACCGTCTTCGCTTGCACCGTCGACCAGCAATTCTCCAGTCGGTGAAATAATAAGGCTGTCACCTGAATACTTGACTCCATTGCCGTCAGTCCCAATTCGATTTACACCTATTACGTAGGCCTGGTTCTCAATTGCACGAGCGATCAACAGTTGCCGCCAGTGGCTGCGTCTGCGCTTTGGCCAATTGGCAACATAGATCAACAGGTCATAGTCCTGGCGGTTCCTGCTCCACACCGGAAACCGCAGGTCGTAACACACCAAAGGACAGATTCTCCAGCCGGCCAGATCAACGATCAAGCGTTGCTGGCCAGCGGCATAGCGTTTGTGTTCCCCGGCCATGCGAAACAAATGCTTTTTATCGTAGCTCTGGATGCGACCGTCCGGATAGTTGAAAAATAGACGGTTGAAGGTTTTCTCCCCTGTGTCGACAGACAAGCTGCCCGTGATCGCCGTATCGTGCAATCGAGCCTGTTCTTTCATCCATTGCTGACCCGGGCCAGCCAACGGCTCCGCGATTGTTTTAACGTTCATGGAAAAGCCGGTGCTAAACATTTCGGGTAGCACCAGCAGTTGGGTGCCGGCTTCCAGCTGCCTAAATCGATTTTCCAGTTGCCTGCAGTTCTCTTCGGGGTTTTCCCAGACCAACTCGGTTTGTGCCATTGCCACTTTCAGATTTTGCATAGGATTTCAGTTGCCTCTTTCAGGGTGTCGTCATTTTTGGCGAAACAAAGCCGCAGATACCGGGTATTTTCTGGCTGCTCGCTGAACACAGAAATAGGTATTGCAGCCACGCCTTTTTGAACAGTGAGTTCACGTGCCAGCGTCTGATCGTCCAACTCACTTATAGCGCTATAGTCGAGTAACTGAAAATACGTGCCTGCGCTGGGTTTTAGCTTGAATCTCGAGCCAGCCAGTCCTCGACAAAACAGGTCGCGCTTGTGCTGATAGAAATTGGGGAGCTGATCCACATAGCCGCCATTGCTTGCCATAAAATCCGCTAGCGCCAATTGGATGGGAGTTACCGCTACGAAGGTGACGAACTGGTGTACTTTGCGCAATTCGGAGGTGAGTGCTGGGGGGGCAATACAATAGCCCGTCTTCCACCCGGTGACGTGGTAGGTTTTACCGAAGGAAAATACCGCGAATGATCTAGTATTGAGTTCTGGGTGCTGTAACACGCTCGCGTGCTTATGCCCGTCATAAACCAGATGCTCGTAGACCTCGTCGCTTAGCACGATGATATTGGTCTCCCTCACCAGTTTCGCGAGCTGATCTAGGTCGCGTTGCTGCAGTGTGGCGCCGGTGGGATTGTGCGGAGAGTTGATGATGATCATTCTGGTGCGGGGGTTGATCGCTGCTTCGACCGCAGACCAGTCCACGGCAAATTCCGGAGCACTCAGTGTCAGGTGACGCACGATCCCTCGGCTAAGCGATATCGCGGGGACGTAGCTGTCGTAGCAAGGGTCGAACACAATGACTTCGTCACCGGGATTAACACAGGCAGTTATAGCACAGTAAATAGCTTCGGTCGCACCGGGTAACACGGTGATTTCTTGTTCCGGGCAAGCGGAGCAGTTATATAGCCGGGATACTTTCTCGGCAATCTGCTCTCGCAGTACGAGTAGTCCAGGCATCGGAGCATACTGATTCGAGCCCCGCTTAATATGCCAGCCGACGCGGTCTAGTAGCTCTTCAGGGCCATCAAAATCTGGGAAACCCTGTGATAGATTGAGCGCTGAATGATCTGCAGCCAGCTGCGACATGACCGAAAAAATAGTGGTGCCAACATCGGGTAGTTTGCTGTCGATGGCTGGAGTTTTCGCGTCCATTAGAGTTGGGTGCTCAGGGGTAGCTCGCTGGAATTTTTAATTTCGGTCACCGCCATGTGGGAATGCAGTTCTCTGATAGAAGGTAGGGCCGTCAGTTTGTTGCGAATGAAGTCTTCGTAGTGACGAATATCCCGGGTTACGATTTTCAACATATAGTCCCAGATTCCAGTCATAGTGTAGCACTCCATTACTTCGGGATGGACCTTCACAGACTGTTCAAAGTTTTCCAAATCTTGCCGTCCTGTGGTCGACAGGTTGACCGTGGCAAATACCACTACCTCCATCCCTAGCAGATTGCGATCCAGTATAGCCACGCGCCGCTTAATAACGCCTTCTTGTTCTATGCGATTTATGCGCCGCCAGCACGGGGACTGCGACATGTTGACCTGTTCGGCTATGGCGCCGGTACTGAGGCTGGAATCTCGCTGCAGTAGTGAAAGAATTTCGATGTCGTGCTTCGAGAGTTCCATGAATAAAAAAACCTATAAATTAAATTAAATAGAATAATATATGCATTATATGGTGAATTTAGGGAGTTATCCAAATAAAAAATCCGATCGATTTCGGCTAAACTTGCGATTACATAAAACCAATTTATAGAGGTAGGCCATGGACCTGCGACAAGTCTCGCTGGAAGACAAGTATTCGCTGAACCAGGACCGTGCCTACCTGACTGGCATTGAAGCACTGACGCGTTTGCCGCTGTTGCAACATCAGCTCGATCTCGAGCGTGGGCTCAATACCGCTGGATTTATTTCTGGATACCGGGGCTCGCCGGTCGGTGGTGTCGATCAAGCAATGTGGCGGGCGGGAAAACATCTGGCCGAGCACAATATTCACTTTCAGCCGGGTGTCAACGAGGACCTCGCCGCCACAGCGGTATGGGGCTCGCAGCAGACCAATCTGTTCGAGGGTGCCCGTTACGACGGGGTGTTCTCGATGTGGTATGGCAAGGGCCCGGGTGTGGATCGCAGTATGGATGTGATCAAGCACGCCAATGCGTTTGGCACCTCCAAGTATGGTGGCGTGCTAGCGGTGGCCGGTGACGATCACGCTTGCAAATCCTCTACATTGCCGCACCAAAGCGAGCATATGTTTATCGGCGCCTCTATCCCCGTACTAAACCCCAGTAATGTGCAGGAAGTACTCGATCTTGGCATTTTCGGTTGGGAGTTATCTCGGTACAGTGGCTGCTGGGTGGCGCTGAAGGCGATAACAGAAAACATGGACTCGGCCATTTCGGCAGATCTGCGTCGCGATCGTTTTGAGATTATTACGCCCGATGGCTTTGTGATGCCCGAAGATGGCGTGCACGCGCGATGGCCGGATCGTCCGCTCGACCAGGAGCGAAGACTCAACAAGTTTAAGATCTATGCCGCTAGAGAGTTTGCCCGGGTAAATCGATTAAACCGCATCGTGGTGGATAGCGAGCGACCTCGCCTGGGTATTATGACCACTGGAAAATCCTATCTTGATGTGATGCAGGCGCTTGAAGATCTCGGTATCGACGATGCACTAGCTTCACAAATTGGACTGCGGGTATTCAAGGTGGGAATGAGTTGGCCGTTGGAGCCTGTCGCGACCCACGAATTTGCCCGCGGGCTCGAGGAAATTCTGGTAGTTGAAGAAAAACGTTCAATTATGGAGGACCAACTCACCGGGCAATTGTACAACTGGCCTGTGGTGGATCGACCCAGAGTAGTGGGAGAATTTGATGAGGTCGGTAGAGATCTACTTCCCAATCTGGGTGAGTTGACTCCCGCTATGGTCGCTCGCGCTATTGCTGCGCGTATAGAGCGGTTCTATCAAAGCGATAGCATCGATAACAGGCTGAAATTTCTGAGCGCCAAAGAGAATGCTTTGGCCATGCCCAGAGCAGTGGCGGAGCGGGTTCCTCATTTCTGTTCGGGGTGTCCGCATAACACCTCGACTAAGGTTCCGGAGGGCTCGATGGCTCTGGGTGGGATCGGTTGCCACTACATGGCTACCTGGATGCCGGATCGCAACACACAAACCTTTACACAGATGGGAGGCGAGGGAGCCACCTGGTTGGGGCAGGCCCCCTTTACCGATCGCAAGCATGTGTTTCAAAACCTGGGGGATGGAACCTACTTTCACTCGGGTCTGCTGGCGATTCGTGCGGCTGTTTCTGCCGGGGTCAACATCACGTACAAAATTCTATATAACGATGTTGTAGCGATGACCGGTGGTCAGCCCATTGATGGTCCCATGTCTGTGGAACGAATGGTGTTCCAGCTGAAAGGCGAGGGGATTGAGCGCATTGCTATCGTCAGCGTAGATCCGTCGGCCTATGGCAGGAAATTTCCGAAATTTTCCGGACTGACCATTCATCCGCGAGATGACCTCGATGCGGTGCAGAGGGAGATGCGTGAAGTTACTGGTACCAGCGTAATCATCTACCAGCAGACTTGTTCCGCCGAGCGGCGCAGGAAGATTAGTCGTGGTCAGGTGGCACCCATCGACAAACGTGTCGTGATCAACTCCGAGGTCTGTGAAGGTTGTGGGGATTGCAGCGTGCAATCCAACTGCCTGTCAATCCTGCCAAAGGAGACCGAGTTGGGCCGCAAGCGCCAAATCGATCAAAGCTCGTGTAACAAGGACTTCAGCTGCGTAAAGGGATTCTGTCCGAGTTTTGTCAGCGTGGTTGGAGGGTCGCTGAGGAAATCGTCCATCGACCCTGCCCAGATAAATTTTGACGACCTGCCAGAACCGAAGCTTCCCGCGCTGGATCGGCCATGGAATACCGTGGTGGCAGGTGTAGGTGGAACCGGGGTGCTGACGATTACTGCGTTGATTGCCATGGCGGCCCATCTGGAAGGTAAGGGTTGTGCAACCATGAATCAGACCGGTTTGGCGCAAAAATTTGGCGCCGTTGTCAGTCACGTTCGGGTTGGAGCGACACAAGAGGATATCAAGGCGGTGCGGATACCCGCCGGCGATGCCGATCTATTGATTGGTTGTGACCTGGCAGTTGCCGCGTCGGCGGAAGCGCTGGCTAAAGTGGCGACAGACCGCTCCAGCGCGGTGATAAATTCCACTGAGTCGGCTGCCACCGAGTTTGTGCTCAATCCCGATGCCATATTTCCGACTCGCTCCATGCAGGCAACGTTGGTGCAGGAAGTTGGCGAGGGTAAGGTTTTTTTCGCCGAGTCCAGTCGCATAGCAATCGCACTCATGGGTGATGCTATTGCCAGCAACCTCTTCCTGTTGGGCTATGCCTGGCAGCGAGGACTGATACCGGTCAGCTCGGGCGCCATAGACGCGGCTATTGGCCTGAATGGTGTCGCGGTCGAATTTAATCGACAGGCCTTTCGCTGGGGACGCCTTGCGGCTCACGACATAGAGAGACTTAACGCTTTGCTTGCCGCCCCGGGAAGGGATAGCGCAGAGGAACTTGGTTTCGACGAATTGTTGGATGAGAGAGCCGAGCGGTTGACGCACTATCAGGACGTCGCCTATGCCGATCGCTATCGTACTTTTGTCGCCGATGTCGTGGCGGCTACAGGCAAACTGGCTGAATTGAAAGGGAAGGCCTTGTCTCGCGCTGTGGCGGTCAATTTGTTCAAACTTATGGCCTATAAGGATGAATATGAAGTGGCACGGTTATACAGCAATGGAGATTTTCAGCGGGAAATGAAGGATCGTTTTGAAGGCGATTACAAGCTTCGCTTTCACCTCGCTCCCCCGCTTTTTTCACGACGGGATAGCGCTACCGGACACTTGCTAAAGCGCGAGTTCCCAGGCTGGATTCGTCACGGCTTTACTTTATTGGCGAAATTCAAGGGGCTACGAGGAACGGCTTTCGATCCCTTCTCGTATCTTGCCGAACGCAGAACCGAGCGAGCTCTTATTGCAGAGTACCAGACGCTAGTGACCCGGCTCTTGCCCGAGTTGGATGCGAGCAATGTGGATGTCGCCATAGCTATTGCGGAAGTCCCGCAAAAAATCAGAGGCTTCGGGCACGTTAAAGACGGCGCAATTGCGAATGCACGCACGCAGTGGTCGGAGTTGGAAAGTAGATTTCGCGAAGGTCCTGTCGATGTCGTACAGATAATCGAAAAGGTCGCCTGAGAGCACTAACAATTTTGGAGTTTACGATGACCCTGTTCACTCATCCCGAGTTTGATCACCACGAGCAAGTTCAGTTTTGTGAAGATGCCCGTAGTGGATTGCGTGCCATCATAGCAATTCACGATACCACTCTTGGTGCTGCTGTCGGTGGCTGTCGTATGTACAACTACGCCGATGAGCAGGCGGCGCTGAGCGACGTACTGCGACTTTCTCGTGGTATGACCTACAAGTCGGCGCTGGCAGGGTTGCCTATGGGCGGCGGTAAGTCCGTGATAATTGCCGATCCCGCCCACGATAAGTCTCCTCAGCTATTACTCGCGATGGCGGAAAGCATAGACCGTCTGGGCGGTCGTTATATTGCGGCTGAAGACTCTGGAACGTCGGTAGCCGATATGAAAATAATGGCGCAACGCACGGCATGGGTCAGCGGTATTAACGACAAGGGTAAGCACGGTGGAGATCCCTCCCCGACAACGGCCTACGGTGTCTACGTGGCTATCCAGGCGGCAGTTCGGCACCGCCTTGGCGAGCGAAACCTCAATGGTATAGCCGTGGCGATACAGGGTTTGGGGAATGTCGGGTACCATCTGGCTAGCTATCTCATGGAGGCGGGAGCCGAGGTTTTTGGGGCGGATTTAAATGTGGCCAATGTCGAGCGGGCAGTGAGTGAACTGGGTATCACTGCGGTTCCGGTAGAGGAAATTCTTTGCCTGAGAGTCGATGTGCTCGCTCCTTGTGCCATGGGCGCGGTTCTCGATGATCTGAACATCTCACAGCTTCAGGCAGGTATTGTGGCGGGTGCCGCAAATAATCAGCTGGCCCACCCCCATCACGCCCAAGACCTGCGCGACAGGGGCATTCTCTATTGTCCGGATTTTTTGATAAACGCTGGCGGTATTATTGATGTGCATTTTCAGCGGCAGGGGGAGGCTGGTGACAAGCTCCGCCGCCGCGTTGAACGGATTGGCGATCACCTGGGAGAAATTTTGGCTCGTGCCGAACGGCAGGGACTCGACACCCACAGCGTGGCGGAGAGCGTCGCTGAGGAAATATTAACGGCGGCCAGTTTACAAAAGGCCGGTTAGCAGACAGCTGTTCCAGGACTGGAATCTGGATCAGTTTTCCAACTGTCCCAGGTTGCCATGAAGTACCGAGCCGTTGACGACAGGGCTATCGTGTACCCAGGCAATCATTTTGGCAATTTCGTCGGGTGTCACCAATCGTTCAAACGCGTTGGCTCCTCCAATTTGTTGTAACAAGGCGGCGTCATTACCCAGATGGTTGCGTAGCATCTCGGTGTCGGTAAACCCCGGGCAGACGCAGGCAGTGTGTATACCAGTGCTTTGCAGATCCTGGCAGGTAGCTCGCATCATGCCGATGACAGCGTGTTTGGATATCACGTAGCTGAAGGAATTGGCGACGGCTTTTTCCGACAGCGTCGACCCAATATATATCACACTAGAGCCCCGTTGCATGCCCGCTATCAAACGTTGATTGATGCTGTTGGTACCAACCAGATTGATCTCCAATACCTCTCGCAGCTGGGCAGAATCGCACTGCGTTGCTGAGTCTTTGCGCATAAGGCATGCGTTGTGAATCAGGCAGGTAACCTCAGCCTCTGCCTGTAAGCTTTGAACTTCATCACAGACCGACTCGACAAGCGCAGGGTTGGAGAGGTCACAACTTAAATTGATCACCTCTGGAACTGGGCATGGGCGACGCGACAGATTGACGACACGATAGCCACGAGCGCTAAACAGTGCGGCTGCTGAGCAACCTATTCCGGCACTGGCTCCGGTGATAACGGCTAGTTTCATATTCCAATTTCATCCTCTGCTAAACGACGGTGTAGAGCCCTTTTCAGAGCGCTGGATACTATACCTGCCTTCGAATCGTTACTGAAGCTCTGCGCGGATCGGCAGACGGCGCTTGCTTGGTGATTTACCACCTCGGGCATTTTTTCGCTATGATGAGAAGATCTGCGTTTCTGCAGCATAAGGAACCGACTATGAGGGATCTGGCAATCGCGGGAGAAGTCACGGAGAAACATATTCCTGGCCATAGCGCGCTCAATGGGGCTGTGGCTGTGCCCATATTGACGATTCTGT
>JBLHKV010000170.1:0-8723 GCA_047618115.1 Halieaceae bacterium
GATTCGGAGAGTTATCAGTATTTAGCCGAATCGATTCGCATGCACCCCGACCAGGAAACACTCAAAGCAATGATGGAGGACGCTGGATTCGGCGCCTGCGAATATTACAACTTGACTGGCGGCATTGTGGCGCTACACAAAGGCATCAAAGTCTGACCTTATGACCATTGACCCAACAATGCATACGGCGGCAATTGCAGCCCTTGAAGTGGCAGTGAACAAGGCGCTGGGGCTGGACCCATCGTCGGGTGATCGACTCGCCACTCTGGACGGCCATAGCTTTAAGCTGCGATGCACGAATCCGGCACTCGATGTAATCATCCTGCCTTCACTGCAAGGCATGCAATTGTATGGGCAGTACGAAGGCCCGGTCAGCACCACTATCAGCGGAGAAGCTAGCGACTTCTCGCGCCTGTTGGCCGCCACGGACCCGGCCGGCGAACTGATCAACGGCAACATCGAGCTGATCGGCGATAGTGCTGCGCTGATCGAACTGCAAAAAATTCTCGCCAACCTCGACCTGGACTGGGAAGCACCTCTGGTGAGTGGCCTCGGTGATGTCGCTGGACACCAGATCGCCCAGATGATGCGGGGATTATTCGGGTGGGGCAAGCAGGCCGGCCGAAGTCTGAACCGACAAATGGAAGAGTTTATTCACGAAGAGGCAAGGCTGGCTCCGTCGCGCATGGAGATGGAGGACTACTTCTCCGATGTAGGTAAACTGGGCCAACGCGTGGATCGTATTGACGCTCGACTCAAACGCTTACAGCGCCGGGTCTCCGGCCTCCAGAACCCAGCGGAATCCTCCTGATGTCACGCTTGGGAAGACTGTCTCGAATTATCAAGGTAGCCGCCAGCTATCGATTGGACGAGTTTATAGATCGTGATTCCGTCAATGGGCTGCCGGCATTCTTATTGCGAATTGCGCCGTGGCGGCTAGTGTCGCCAGGCCCTCTTGCCAAAGAAGAACGACTGCGACTGGCACTGGAAGAGCTCGGACCCATCTACATCAAGTTCGGACAGATGTTATCGACCCGACGCGATCTGCTCCCCGATAAGTTAGCCGACGAGCTCGCCAAGTTACAAGACAATGTTCCACCGTTTCCCGAGGCAGAGTCCGTCGCCATCATCGAGCGCGAGCTCGCTAGCTCGGTCGACGACACCTTCTCTGAATTCGATCCAACACCTTTGGCTTCCGCCTCAGTAGCGCAGGTTCACGCAGCCCGCTTAAAGAGCGGAGAGGCGGTGGTGATTAAGGTTATCAGGCCCGGAATTAAAGCCATTATTCGGCAAGATATCGCACTTATGCGCCTGGTTGCTCGCTTGCTCGAACGCTTTTCGTTGGATGCGCGGCGACTGCATCCCGTGCAAGTCGTCGACGATTATCAACACACCATACTCGACGAACTCGATCTGCAACGAGAGGCCGCAAATACCTCACAGCTAAAACGCAACTTTGCAGGATCGGATCTTCTCCACGTGCCAGCGGTATACTGGGATTACACCAGCCATAACGTTTTTGTCATGGAGCGAATCTACGGTATTGCAGTAACGGATATGGATGAGCTCAACCGCCAGGGCGTTAATCTAAAAGAGCTGGCAGAGCGTGGCGTAGAAATATTCTTTACTCAGGTTTTCCGCGACAGCTTTTTCCATGCGGACATGCACCCAGGAAATATCTTTGTCTCCAAAGAAAACCCAGAAACACCGACCTACATCGCCATTGACTGCGCGATCATCGGCTCGCTGAGTGATTTCGACCAATATTATCTGGCGCGAAATATGCTGGCGGTGTTTCAAAGAGACTACCGCACCGTGGCACAGCTGCACGTGGAGTGTGGCTGGGTGCCTCCCGACACCCGCGTAAATGATTTCGAATCGGCGATGCGCGCTGTCTGTGAACCCATATTTGAGCGGCCGATAGGGGAGATTTCCTTTGGGCAAATGCTCCTTTATTTATTTCAGACTGCTCGCCGCTTTAATATGGAAGTTCAACCTTCACTGGTATTACTGCAGAAAACACTTTTGAATATTGAGGGTCTGGGCAGACAGCTCTACCCCGAGCTTGACCTGTGGACCACGGCAAAACCGTTCCTGGAAAAGTGGGTAGAAGAACGCTACTCCCCGCGCGGGATTGTCGATCGCATTCGTCAGCAACTGCCCTCCCTGCTGGAGCAACTACCACGAATCCCCGATGCTCTACTTGAAAACATCCAGGAGTTTCGCCACGCAGATGGACCCAATTCTCGAGCCCAGGCAGAAATTGCCCGACTCAGAGCCGATTTGGCCGCTGAGCGAAACAGTCGTCGTAATGGGAACGTTGTTTTGGGTCTATTGGTCATTGGCGCCTTCACCCTATTACTCAACCTGTGAATAGCGGAATGCTGTGTAATAATGCAGGCACAGCAAAACAGGCGACAAAATGACCGCAACTAACTTCGTAGATGATCTCCGCTGGAACGAAGCGGGATTGATCCCAGCCATCGCCCAGGATCACCTTAGTGGTGAAATCCTGATGATGGCCTGGATGAACATCGAGGCCCTAACGCTCACCGTATCTGAAGGGCGCGCTGTGTACTGGTCGCGATCTCGTGAAAAACTGTGGCGTAAAGGTGAAGAATCCGGCAACACTCAGACTGTTCACGATATTCGTCTGGACTGCGACCGGGATGTGATCTTGTTAAAAGTTGAGCAGCATGGGAATATCGCCTGCCACACCGGAAGACGAAGCTGTTTCTTTAACGCTTTACAGGACGGACGATGGACCGAGGTCGACCCTGTACTCAACGACCCTACAGAGATGTACAACAATGACTGACACCCTGACCAGGCTCGGCGACATTCTGGAGGAGCGCAAACAAGCTGGCTCCGAAGAATCCTATGTAGCCAGCCTTCACCAGAAGGGTTTGAATAAGATTCTTGAAAAGGTTGGCGAAGAGTGTACCGAGCTACTACTGGCCGCTAAAGATGCAGAGATTTCCGGCGACAATGGCAAGCTAGTGTACGAAACTGCAGACCTTTGGTTCCATAGCCTGGTGGCATTATCACATCTGGGAGAGCGACCCGAGGCTGTGGTCGCAGAATTGCACCGCAGACTCGAGCAGAGCGGCCTCAGCGAAAAAGCCTCAAGAGGCAACAGCTAACGTGGCGGACCGCAACACAATAAACGGGAGAGATTGACATGGGATTAGGTGGAATTGGAATTTGGCAGTTACTGATCATTCTGGTTATCGTGATTATGCTGTTCGGCACCAAGCGCTTACGCACAATGGGCGGAGACCTGGGTACCGCCATCAAGGGCTTTCGCTCAAGCATCAAGGCCGAAGAGCCTGAAGAACCCAGTTCGAAAATCGATGCAGCCCAAGAAACCAGCGAAACAGCTGAGAAACCAGTCGACTGAGGCATTAAGCAACTGTGTTCGACATTGGATTCGCAGAACTCTTACTGGTAGCTATAGTGGGGCTATTAGTGCTGGGGCCCGAGAGACTTCCGGTCGCTGTTCGCACGGTCAGTTTATGGCTGCGCCAGTTACGTCGCAGTTTTAATTCCATCAAATCAGAGATCGAACGCGAGCTAAACGCAGAAGAATTCAAACAGCAGCTTCACAACGATACCATTCTCGAGAGCTTTCGCGATGCGGGTGCAGATCTAAAGGAAAGCCTGAATGGCATTGGCGAAGAACTTCCCGATACGCCATACGATGTTTCCGACATCCTCTCTGCACACTCCGCCGACAAAGTTTCACAACCGGATGAGAGCACCACGGAGGTCCCGCCACCTAGCGACTCCCCAGTAGAAGAGCTACCGACACCATCATCGCAATGAGCGACGACCTGGACGACAAACCACAACCACTGGTGGCACATCTGACCGAGTTACGCGACCGTCTGCTGCGGTCACTACTCTCTGTCTTGCTGATTTTTGCTGGGCTGTTCTATTTCGCCAACGATATTTATACCTACGTGTCTGAACCGCTAAGGGCTCTACTCCCAGAAGGCTCATCCATGATAGCCACCGAGGTGGCGTCTCCTTTTCTAACGCCTTTTAAACTAACACTGGTCACCGCCATTTTTATTGCCATCCCCTACTTGTTCTACCAGATATGGAGCTTTGTCGCCCCGGGCATGTACAAAAAGGAAAAACGCCTGGCTATTCCGTTGCTGGTTTCCAGCGTACTCCTTTTTTACTCAGGTGCGGCATTCGCCTACTTCGCGGTTTTTCCACTGGTTTTTGGTTTCTTCACCAGCATTGGGCCCGAGGATGTCACAATAATGACCGACATCAACTCCTACCTGAACTTCGTGTTAAAGCTGTTCTTTGCTTTCGGTCTGGCGTTTGAGATACCTATCGCAGCGGTCATTTTAATATGGACTGGAGTAACCACCCCCGAGGCACTGGCGGGAAAACGGCCTTATATCATCGTCGGCTGTTTTATCTTTGGCATGTTATTAACCCCTCCGGATATTATCTCGCAATCGCTGCTGGCCATTCCTATGTGGCTGTTATTCGAAGTTGGTGTTTTTTTTGGGCGCTTTGTGGTCGTCAAAGAGGACAGCGACGCCGAAGACAGCCCGACACTATAGTCGAAATACCGCCGTTAACGCCGAGTGGTCCGATAGCCGCTTCCAAGGCCAGCCGCTGAGCAAACCGCCATCGAGCAATTCCATATTTCGAAAATAGATTCGATCCATACGCATGACCGGTAGAATCGCCGGAAAGGTTCTGGCCACCCTTCCATTTAAGGTGGTCATCACCTCTTCAAAACCAAGTTGGCGGCGCAGGTACTTGTCACAGACCAAACGCCAGTCATTAAAATCCCCGGCCATTATCAGTGGCTCGCGAGGATCGCTTATCTCGTTGATCACTTCCCGCAGGCGCCTCAGTTGGTAGCGCCTTTCCCGCCCAAGCAGACCAAAATGTACGCAGAGCAGTTTTATACCATTATCCAGTCGGCCATAGAGAACCCCGCGCTGGGAAAAATTCCAGCGACTAACGTCAAAGTTCTGCCAGCTGGTGATAGGGAACTTGCTCAGGATGGCGTTGCCGTGATGACCGTCATCGACGACGGCGTTTTTACCGTAGGCGTAGTGAGGCCAAACTTCGTCTGCGAGGAATTCGAATTGGCTGGCAGGATCGCTGAGGGCTTCTTCCTTATAGCCGAGCCCGTGTCCCACAACCTCCTGTAGAAAAACCAGATCAGTGTCGGTCAATCGAATCGCGTGCCGCATATCCTCCAACAAAAAGCGCCTGTTCGAAGTGCTCAGACCTTTATGTATATTGTAGGAACAAACCCGTAACTCACCACTACTCATCCACTCACATCCAGTATCGGAGATAGTGGAGCAGACGCAAGTTCCAACTTAAGCCCTTGGCATCGGCAGGTCCAATGACCCGAGATGCCTGCATGTCGAGACCCAACTCACGCTCCAGGTCTCGCAGCACATCCTCGTCATCCAATACTGCGTCGAGCTCCAGGTCGTGGAAAAAGCTTCTATAGTTGATATTACTGCTACCCAGCACGCAAATATCATCGGACAACAGCACCTTGGCGTGCAGTACCGCCGGTCGGTACTCGTAAATTTTTGCTCCCGCCTTAAGCAGCTGGCTGTAGTAACAGCGACTTATCCCGGGAAACATGGGCACATCCGATTCAAGGGACAAAATGAGCCGGACATCGACACCGCGTTGACACGCGGTTATCAAAGCACGACGTACTGCGCCAGGAGGCGCGAAGTAGGCGCTGGCGATCCAGAGCCGCCGCTGCGCAGACCGAATTCGTTCCACAAAAAAACGGTTTTTGAGTCGCCGTGCAACCAAACTTTTGTTGTGTAGATAGCGGGTCAAAAACCCCTTCCCTGTCTGCGCCCGACCGCTGTCCCAAAAGTCATCAAAGCTGCGTGCAAGAGCGCTTGCTCCCTCCCCCTCCATACTAATCGCGTAATCACGCCAACCCTGGCCGCCCAAATCTGTCGCCAGATGGGTATCCGATATATTGATACTGCCAGTCCACACTCTGTGGCTATCGACGATGCAGAGTTTCTGGTGATTGCGCCGGTTAACCTTGAACAAAAAGGTAATCGCTTTGCGAATTCGGTTGCCGCGCTGGCGAGACCAGCGATGCAGCGGAGTCAGCCACGGCAGGGGATGGTAGATCTTCACCTCGGCACCATCCAGCTCGAGATGTTCGGCTATCATTAGACCGTCGCGCTGTGAGCCGAGCCCGTCAATGAGCACGCGAACCCGAACCCCGCGAGCGGCAGCCTCGCCCAGTGCATCGATAAACTGGCGGCCAATCAGACCCAATTCAAATATGTAAAACTGAAAATCGATGCGCTCTTTTGCCATCGCCACCGCGGCCAGCATGGACGCGAAGTAATCCCCAGCGTCGCTGAACAACACGGGTTCACGCCAATTACTATGCTGCAGATTGTGAATAGCCGTATGCCTCGCGGAAAACTTCAGCCCCAAATAGTATTATTTGGGCGCACAGGCTACAGTGCAAGTGCGTTACATCAACCAGCATCTCTTTTTTGGTCACCTATGGAAAGCAAAATAAACCCGGCGAAGAAAAACCTCTCTAGCCTCAGGCGGCTGGTCCAATTTTTGTCACCGTATCGACGTACCATGATAGGGGCTGGTCTAGCCTTGCTATTCACCGCCGGAATAACCCTGACGCTGGGTCAAGGGGTCCGCATCCTCATCGATGAAGGCTTTGTGCCAGGCACGGGTCGAGAGCTGAACGCGGCTGTACTGGTTATTTTTGGCACCGTCTTCCTGTTGGCTATTGGCACCTTTGTACGTTTTTATCTGGTCTCATGGCTGGGCGAACGCGTCAGCGCCGATATTCGCAAAGCGGTGTTCGACCATATCGTAGACCTGCACCCCAGTTACTTTGAAACCAACCGCAGCGGCGAAATTATGTCGCGACTCACCACCGACACAACGTTGCTGCAAACGATCATCGGCTCTTCATTTTCTATGGCGCTGCGCAGCACTCTCACCCTCATCGGCAGCGTGGTCATGCTTCTTATCACCAACCTGAAGCTGACGTTGGTGGTACTCACCTGTGTACCCGTGGTGGTCCTACCTTTAATAATGTTCGGGCGCAGAGTACGGTCATTATCTCGCGACAGCCAGGATTCGATCGCCCACGTCGGTAGTTACGCCGGTGAAGTCATTCAGCACATCAAGGCCGTCCAAAGCTATACCCGGGAAGATCACGAAAAGCAGGCATTTGCCCACGAGGTCGAACTCGCCTTCGACATAGCGCGCCAGCGAGTCAAGCAAAGGGCTACCCTCATCGCCGCTGTCATGATTATGGTCTTCGGTTCGCTGTCGGCAATGATCTGGGTGGGCGGCAGCGACGTGATGTCTGGCGAAATGAGCAGCGGAGAGTTAGGCGCGTTCATTTTCTACGCCATGATGGTGGCAACCTCTATGGCAACATTATCCGAAGTCTTCGGGGAACTACAAAGAGCTGCGGGCGCCACCGATCGACTTTTGGAGCTCCTCGCCGTGGACAGTCTTATTGCCGCGCCCGATACCCCATCGGATTGGCCGATGAGCACCAAGCCCTTGTTGCAGATTAGTGAACTCAGTTTCAGCTATCCATCGAGGCCGGAGCAACTCGCCATTGACCAGCTCAACCTGACAATTCCCCACGGCGAGTCACTCGCTCTGGTCGGACCTTCAGGAGCTGGTAAATCAACTGTCTTTGAGCTTCTCCAACGCTTCTACGACCCACAGCAAGGCATCATCAGCCTCGATGGAATCGACATTCGCAGTATGGACCCGGCTCAGCTCCGGCAGGTCATGGCGCTCGTACCGCAGCAACCAGCCTTATTCAGCAACAATGTGAAATACAATATCGGCTATGGCAACCCAAACGCTACCGATGAAGATATTATGAATGCAGCACGCGCCGCGCACGCCCACGAATTTATCGAACGCTTGCCAGAGGGCTACGACAGCTATCTGGGCGAACAGGGGGTGCGGCTGTCAGGTGGACAAAAACAGCGCATCGCCATAGCCCGGGCAATACTTAAAGACCCGCGTATCCTACTGCTGGATGAAGCCACTAGCGCGCTCGATACCGAGAGTGAATATCACGTCCAGCAGGCGCTGGAAGAAGTCATGAAAAACCGCACAACAGTCATCATTGCGCATCGCTTATCGACCATTCTCCACGCCGACAATATAGCGGTGATGGATCAGGGGAAGTTAGTCGCCCTGGGTTCTCACGAAGAGCTTCTGGAAACCTCCGACTTGTATCGCCGCCTCGCCGAGCTGCAGTTCAACACCGAAAACAATTAGTTTCGGGGACAGTTTACTTAATTATGTGTAATTTTAGGGACAGTTTACTTAATTATGTGAATTTCTCAGACTTTGAAATTCACATAATTAAGTAAACTGTCCCTAAAATTACACATAATTAAGTAAACTGTCCCTAAAATTAAGACAAAAAAAGGGGCCGCGAGGCCCCTTTGATCTTCCTCTGATTAACTGCTATCAGAAGTTGTAGCGGAACTGCAAAGATACGTTGCTGGGTGCTTCGTAGAATGCATAGTAGGCAGTCGCGACACCAGGTGCACCGACAGCGGTGTTGAACGTGCTGGATAGCGTGGTAGATACCGGCGCCTGATTACCGAAGGTCAATATTTCTTCGTCGGTAATGTTGTCAGCCAGTAAAGCCACCGACCACGTGCCTTCGGTAGATTCCAGAG
>JBLHKV010000171.1:0-8597 GCA_047618115.1 Halieaceae bacterium
CCTGGGACGAGTTAGTCGGCGCACTGCCGGCATTTGTGCGGGTAGAAAACGTTGTCGGTGGTTTAGCGCCCGACAGCGATGAGCTGATGCCACCCGAACAGCAGCTACTAATTGCCGGCTATTGGCGGGAGATCGCCGACCAACTCGGTACCGAGTTCAATTTCGATTTTTGGTCGCACTGCTCACCCCGCCGATCGACCTATCCTGCCTGCAGGGCCGTGCTGGCGGCTAAATTGCAGGGGGCCGAGGCGCTCATGATAGACGCTATACAGCGCGGCTATTATTTGCGAGCGCTTAATCCCTCTGATTCGACAACGCTGGTTCGCCTGGCGGATGAAGTTGGGCTCGACGTGAACCGGTTTGCCCGTGATATAGACAGTAGCGAGATTCAGAAATCGCTGGATCAGCAATTCGACCTACGGCGAAGCCTGGGTGTTTTCAGTTTTCCCACTCTGGTGTTGGAGCTCGATCAACAGATACACGAAGTCGTTCTGGACTACAAAGATCATCAGAAATCCCTTGACGATGTCCTCGCTCGCGTGAAAAATTCCCCCGGCTGCTCAGTCATCTCTTAGATTGACAAATAGAGCCAGCAGGCCAATGGTTAACATATAACGGTGTGCGGCTGGCAGGATGGCCGCGCCCAGTGCAGTTTGCCACTGCTGGAACCAGGTTTCTGCAATCAGGATAAAAACCCCAAACAGCATCGCTAACATAACACCACAGCCAGCCACACCGAGGTATTTTGCTTGTTGAAAACCCTCGGCATCGGCGTGGCGCGCCGTCCACATGCGGGCGGCTCCTGCGCAGCAAAGTAAGCCAGTAGCCAATTTGGCCAGGGGAATGACCATCCAGCATAGCCAGATCAGGACGGGTGTTTCAATTTTTTGCCACTCGGCGACGCTGTGGGCACCAGCGCCAGAGACCACCTGACTTACCAGTGCAATGTCGCTTTCAAACGCAATCAAATTGTGGCCGGCGCCCAGTAGTCCAAAGCAGCCGACCAGAAGAATCATAATTATCTTTATTAGTCGTTGCATGACGTGCGCGCTCCATTAGTATTGTCAGTGTAGTGTAGTCCAATAACTCGAGGTGGTAATCGGCGATTATGAATGACAACCTAAGAGAATTCGATGTAATTTTGTGGGGAGCCAGCGGCTTTACGGGGCGACTTGTGGCAGCTTACCTGGTGGAACAGTTTGGCGTGGGCGAGGATTTACGCTGGGCGATCGCGGGCCGAAACCTCAGTAAACTGAAGCGGATTCGCGACGGTATTCCCGGCGCCCAGGATTTGCCAATACTCACCGCTGATTCCACCGATGAGCAGGCCATGTCGGAAATGGCGGCTCGCAGCAGCGTGATTTGCACGACCGTCGGCCCCTACGCGCTCTACGGCACCCCGTTGCTCGCGGCCTGCGTTCTCCATGGGACTCACTATTGCGATCTCACCGGGGAGGTCCACTGGATGTCTCGCATGATTGGCCAGTTCCAGGAGGTCGCTGAAAAAAGCGGTGCCCGAATAGTTCACACCTGTGGTTTTGACTGCATTCCGTCAGATTTGGGTGTTTGGTTTCTACAAGAAGAGATGCGAAAACGTCATGGGGTGGTAGCCACGGAGGCGAAATTCAGAGTCGCCAAAATTAAGGGTGGTGCCAGTGGAGGCACGATCTACAGCATTATCAATATGTTGGACGAGGCCGATCTGGACCCAGAAATTGGCGAGTTATTGGCGGATCCCTACGCCCTCTACCCGGCTGGTGTAGCGGCCGGTTCCGACGGTAACGATCAAACGGCCGCGCTTTTCGACGTCGATTTTGACAGCTGGACTGCACCCTTCCTGATGGCCCCGGTTAATACCCGGGTGGTACGGCGTAGTAATGCGCTGATGAAATTCTCTTACGGTGCCAACTTCAGCTACAGCGAGAGCGTACTTGCGGGTTCGGGACTGTCCGGTCGGATCCGCTCGGGACGCGATGCCCTGCTTGGGGGGGTTGGAATGGGTCTTATGTCTGTCGGTCCCACCCGTAACTTGCTGCGCAGAATGCTCCCCGCGCCAGGGGAGGGGCCCAGTCAGAAAAAAAGGGAGGAGGGTTACTATGATATATATATTCACGGCAGCCACCCCGAGGACAAAGACAAGGATGTTCGGGTTCGGGTTTGCGGTGATCGAGACCCTGGGTATGGCTCGACATCGAAAATGCTGGCCGAGGCGGCGGTGTGTCTTGCCAAAGATGAACTCGAGGTTGGTGGCGGGTTTTGGACGCCGGCATCTGCGCTCGGTGGACAGTTACTGGAGCGTCTGGAGGCTCGAGCAGGGCTGACGTTTGAAGTTGTTGATCAGGTTGCTTGAAGCGGTTTCCTTGCTTATTTGGAATAAGTAAAATTTTGTAAATATTACCGCTTTTTCTGTAGTGTATGACTTTGTAAACTGACGATTTAGTCAGGATTCTATGATATGGTGCCCGAATCGTCCGCTGCTATGGGCGAGGAGCTTATATAAAATCAGACAGGTACGGTCGGTTGCGGGCCAAATGCAGAGCTTCCCTTGCTGCATAATCGCAATATTCTTTAATTCTGGAGACATAAATGAAATTTAATAAAGCGGCAATGAGTTTGGCTATAGGAATAGCGTTGGCAAGTCCTATCGCATCCTACGCACAGGACACAACTTCGTCCATACGAGGCAGGGTTATGGGTGCAGACGGTGGACCCGTTACTGCTGCCAATATTGCGGTAACCGATACACGTACCGGCGTTGTACGTCGTTATGCTACCAACAGCTCGGGTTCATTTTTTGCTCCCAAGCTTGCGGTTGGCGGCCCCTATACTGTGACTGTAAATGGAGCCAACAAGGTAACCATTAATTCTATTTCGCTGGGCGATACTTACAATATGTCAGTGGATTTATCATCCATTGAAGAGGTTGTCGTTATAGGGACCCTCCAAGCTCTGGATGTAGCACCTGGTCCTTCTGCCAGCTACGGCTTGTTTGAACTGGAGTCCTCGGTCGCAATAAACCGTGATATATCCGACGTGTACGCGATCGACCCACGTTTGAATCTGGATGCCGACGAAGATGGCTTCGCCGTCAACTGTGGCGGTAAGCACCCCCGTTTTAATAGCACCACGCTCGACGGTGTAAGTCAGGGCGATCGCTTCGGCCTGAACGAAAATAGTTATTCCACTGCTACTGGCCAGCCATTTCCCTATGATGCCGTGCAGCAGGTATCAGTATCATTGGCGCCCTTTGATGTCACCTTTGGTGGTTTCTCGGCCTGTAACATCAACGCCGTTACTAAAAGCGGTAGCAACGAATGGGAAGGCGGCGTCTTCTACGACTGGAGTAGTGATAGCCTCAAGGGTACCTCTCTGGGTGAAGATGCGGGTGACCTCAGCAACGAGAGCTACAACGAGAGCAAAAGAGGCTTCCATCTTGGCGGACCGCTGATTGAAGACAAACTGTTTTTCTATGTCGCCTACGAAGAATCAGAAAAGCCACGCTTCCTGGCAAAGGGCTTCGCGGGTTCAGGTAATGGCGTCGAACGTGACTTTTTGAGCGAGGGCGATTACAACCGTATCGTCGATATAGCCAACAATATCTACAACTACGATCCCGGCGGTCAGCCTGGTAACGGCACGGCAGAAGATGAAAAATATTCGGTCAGAATCGATTGGAACATCAATGAAGACCATAACGCCGCGGTAATCTATAACTACTACGACGGCTTTCAAGCGCGGGATTCCGACGGCGATTCCAACGAATTTGAATTTGCCAATCACTACTACGAAAAGGGTGCCGAGTCTGAAACTTACACTGTTAAGTTGGCATCACAGTGGAGCGATGCGTTCTCGACAGAGGTTTTTTACAGCGACAACGAAATGAATGACGCCCAGAATACCGTGGGTCCAAATGATTTTGCCGATATGCAGATAAGCATTGGCGGCAGAGCGGGCACCGTTTACCTGGGTGCGGATGATTCGCGTCAGGCTAACTCGCTCAATACGGCCTCTGAGTATTTCAAGCTCAGCGGTCAGTATCTCTGGGGTAATCACCTGATTACAGCGGGTTACGAAACCGAAGAGCTGACCATCTTCAATGAGTTTGTTCAGCATTCGAACGGTGGTGAGTACGACTTCTTTGACGATTCATCTAATAATGCGGCTTTCTGTGCCAACCTCGGCGCCCAGGGGCGTCAGGATGACCCGGATTGTAGAACATCGGGCATCGATAAATTCGAACTGGGTCTTCCCAGCCGGATATATTACGGTAGTGGTGGTGGCACCAACGTTGCTGCGGATGCCGGCGCGACCTTTACCAACACCCAGCATAGTTTCTTTATTCAAGACGAGATGTATTTTGACGAGTACGATCTGACCGTAACCGCGGGTTTGCGTTACGAGCGTTTCGATACCAACGATGCTCCCACTTATAACGATGCGTTTACGCAGGCAAATGGTGGTGTTCGCAACGATGAAAATATAGATGGACTCAGTATTGTTATGCCCCGTATCGGCTTTACCTGGGAAGCTCAGGACGATCTGACCGTGCGTGGTGGTATTGGTCTGTATTCGGGCGGTAACCCCAACGTGTGGCTGTCTAATGCTTTTAGTAATGACGGCTTCACCAACGTACAGTTGCGTAAGAGCTTTGGCAGCGATTCCATTCTCGGCGATCTCCCATTGAGTCGCGAAGGACGTCCAGGGTATGACGTGCCTCAGGTATTTGTCGACGAGGTACTGGCGACCACTATCGATAATGCATCCACCAGCAGATTGGTACTGCTCGATCCGGATTACGATCAGCCATCCGAGTGGAAGTTCGCTATTGGCGCTACCTACGATCTGCCTTGGGGCGGCATCCAGGCTGATATCGACTATCTTCACACCAAAGGTAACGATCCAGCAATATACGTTGACCTGTCCCAGAGCATTACCGGCCAGACAGCCGATGGCAAGCCCATCTATAGCTACACCAACGGTCGTGACAACTACATGTTGACTAATTCTGGTCGTTCTCCATCATCGGATACATTCTCCCTTGTACTGAAGAAAGACTTCGATAACGGCGTCGACCTGCAATTTGGCTACGCTTACACCGACGCCGAGGATGTTAACCATATGGGTAGCTCCACAGCGGGTTCCAACTGGGATAATGTATCGACATCCAATCCGAATGATGTGTCGCTAGCTACCTCCAACTACGTGACGCCACATCGGTTTACCTTCCGGGCTAGCTATGGTGCGGAGCTGTTTAGTGACTTGACCACTCGCGTAACGTTGATGGCCTATGCTACCGAAGGGCAGCCACAGAGCTTTGTGATGGGTAGTGGCGACCTCGAGGGCGACGGCTTCTTTGGCAGACACCTGCTCTACGTGCCCACAGGTTCGAACGACCCTCTTGTTGAGTTTGAGAGCAGCTTTGACCAGGACGAATTTTTTGCTTGGGCGGATAGAAAGGGCCTTGGCGCCGGCTACCAAAAGCGTAATGAAAATCACGCCTCTTGGACCTCGCGCGTAGACCTCCGTTTTGACCAGGAACTGCCAACCTTTATAGACGGTACCGAAGGTAAGATTTCCTTGAAGATTTACAACCTGGGTAACATGTTGAATGAAGAATGGGGTCACGTAAACGACGCAGAGTTCTTCTCAGTTCAGGCGGTTCGATCCGGTGTTAATGATCAGGGACAGTATGTCTTTGAGAACTTTGATGGTGGTTCAATCAATGACCTGAAGGAGAATAGTTCACTTTGGAATGCTCGTCTCAGCCTGGAATTTACTTTCTAGTCCAGATTGATATGACAAAAAAAACCGCAGCCTGGCTGCGGTTTTTTTTTGCTCGAGATTGTTGGATTAGCGGGTTCCGAAAATTTTGTCACCTGCATCACCGAGACCTGGAAGGATGTAGCCCTGCTCATTAAGGCACCTGTCCACCGCCGCAGTGTATATATCTACATCTGGATGCGCCTCGGTCACCGCTGCCAGGCCCTCTGGTGAGGCAACCAGGAACAACCCCAGGATCTTTTTGCAGCCCTTGGACTTCAATAGATCGATGGTGGCAATCAGCGTGCCGCCAGTGGCGAGCATGGGATCGACGATCAGGGCAACCCGATCTGAAATATCCCTCACTACCTTGTCGAAATAGGGCACGGGTTGCAGGGTTTCTTCATCTCTGTAGAGGCCGACAACGCTTATCTTGGCGGTGGGTAACAGTTGCATCACCCCATCGAGCATTCCCAGGCCGGCGCGAAGAATGGGTACAACAGTAATTTTCTTACCCTTGATTCTATCGACCATGATGGGCTCGCCAGTCCAGCCGGCAATTTCTATCTGTTCTGTTTCCAGTTCTCGGGATGCTTCATAGGTCAGCAGGTTACCCACTTCACCTGCGAGTTCACGAAACTTTTTGCTGCTTACGTTCGCCTCCCGCATCAAACCAACTTTATGGCGCAATAGCGGATGGGAGATTTCATGTACTGGCATAAGGCTACTCCTTGTTTCTTATATTCAGCGATTTTTGAATTTTTGCTGCCAACCTGGTGGCTTCCCGACGGACCCGTTCGGTATCGATGGTCAGCATCTCTCCGTCGTACATAAGTAGTTTGCCATCGACGACGACAGATGAAACATCTTGTTCGTCGGCAACGTAGACGAGGTGGGATATAACATTGTAAGTCGGTATGAAATGAACGTCATCGAAGGATACCTGGATGATGTCGGCGCGCTTGCCAGTTTCGATTGAACCCACTTGGTCGGCGAGACCGACGGCCTCAGCGCCGCCGCGGGTTGCCATTCTTAACACTGTCGCTGCCGATAACGCCTTGGGGTCCATGCCGCTGACTTTCTGAAGTAGTGAAGCCAGTCGCATTTCCTCCCACATGTCGAGATCATTATTGCTGGCGGCGCCATCTGTGCCCAGTCCGACCCGCACACCTGCTTTTAACATAGCGGTGACCGGGGAGACCCCCGAGGCGATTTTCATGTTTGAAGTTGGATTGTGAATCACGCCTACTTTGCGCGCGGCGAGCAGGGCTATCTCGGACTCGGTGGGCCATACCACGTGAGCGCCGATGACCGGGCCGTCGAGAAAGCCGATGGAGTCAAAAAACTCTATGCTGGTTTTGCCGTAGGTATCCTTGGAGTATTGCAGTTCAAAGGGAGATTCGGACATATGGATGGATATGGCGAGGCCATTCTCTCGAGCTGCCTGCGCTGTGGTGCGTAGTTGCTCAGCGTTTAACGTGTAGTTTGAGTGGGGGCCCAATATTGGAGTGATTCTGCTATTCTTCCCCTTCCAACGCTTGGCAAAAGCGATACCTTTGGCGATTGAATCGCTGGCGCCGTCTGCGTCGGGGCTTTTCTGGCCGATCACGGTAGCCGACACCATTGCCCGCATCCCGCAGTCATCAACCACATCAGCGATGACATCGGGAAAGTAATACATGTCGACAAATGTCGTGGTGCCGCCTCGAATCATTTCCCAACAGGCCAACTCCGTTCCAATCCGAACCAATTCCGGGTCTACGAATTCAACTTCGGCAGGAAAGATATAGTTGTTCAGCCAATCCATTAGGTCCAGATCATCGGCTACGCCTCGCAACAGCGTCATCGCTGCATGGGAGTGGCCATTGATGAGACCTGGCATAACGATTTGATTGCCGCCATCAAGGGTTTGATCAGCACGGTATTTTGCATTGATGTCAGCTATGGGCCCAAGAGCAATAATGACGCCGTTGTCCACTGCGACAGCAGCGTTACGGTGTACCGAATTATCGTCGTCCATGCTGACGACATAGTCGCCCTGAACGATCAATTCAATAGGTTGGCGCGTATCCGCATTGTTGGGCGAGATTTCACCCGACCGGTCCTCGATCACTGAGCAGGCCTGCAGGGCCATTCCCAGAATTAAGCAGTAGGCGCACTTCAGGTGCTGAACTATCTTCTCGTTGCCCATGGAGGTACTCCTTAAATACGGATTGAGATCGCGAACCAGCCCGGTGCTGACTTCAGGTCCCATTCTAACCCGGGATGAGTCAGAATGAGCAGGGCTGAAAGGTGAACAACAACGACTATGGACAAGATATGAAACTTAGAGACCTACCAAAGGTGGAGCTTCACTGCCATCTGGAAGCGTGTTTTCGCCACGAAACTGTTATGAGTGTAGGCAAAACGCTGGGGCTTGATATACCCCAGAACCCGGATGTTTTTCGGGAGCAGTGGCTACTCTCCAGTCCCGTTAAGAATCTGCAGATTGCCTTGGCCAGATTTTCAGACATCCAAAAGATCTGGTGTTCGGAGGAAGTTATTGAGCGCATGTCCTTCGAAGCCTGTCAGTACGCCGTGAAGCAGGGCATTCGGATCATGGAGTTTCGATACTCCCCGGACTTTATTGCCCTCGGAAAACCGCATCTAAACTTTGAGAAAATTCACGCCGCTATCCTGCGCGGTGTATCTCGTGGCCGTCATCCAGACCTGGCGGTAGGTTTGATAGGTATTGTGCAAAAAACCCTGTCGATAGAGGCAGCCACAAAAACGGTCGAGTTTATTGTCGGTCACGCGGACACATTCGTGGCCCTGGATTTTGCGGACGTGGCGACTCA
>JBLHKV010000172.1:0-8591 GCA_047618115.1 Halieaceae bacterium
CTGCCGTCTGCCGTCAGCTTGACCACTCCGCCGAACAGCCCCAGTGTGGATCCCGACCCTAGCAAACTTATTAAGTTCTGTATTTGGCCTACAATGACCAACCCCGCCGGACCGACCGAAACCGCCAGGATTTTGGTAATCGCAATCTGCGTAAATAGCCTTACCAACGTTGCCGCACCGTTCAGCGCGACTGTTTGCACAAGAGTTTTCAAGCATCGATCTCCGTGCGCTGGACCTGTTGTGGCTGACCTGCCGAGACATTACGGCGGGTGCCCAGCCAGAGGAAAATCAAGGGCATGTTAAAGATCAGTCCGAACAAAACGATCGATGTGATGCCGTCGCGATACATTTGCACGGATGCTGGCAATACAAATAGGTAGAACAACCGAATTAGCGAATACTTCGGACTGCGCGTGAAACGCAGATACAGACGAGTAAATAGATAGGCGACGATAGCAGGGACAATTATTATACCTGCGGTGCCGAAATTAATGTAGCTTTCACCTAGCATGGTGATGATGCGCCCCTCAGCGTCGAAAGGTCGATCGACCGTCGCTATCTCAAGTACATGTTGTCCAAGACTGGGTTTGTCGGGCCACAGCGCTCTAGGGATAGGTAACAACAGCAGGTTAAGATAGGTTGCGCCGTACCACAGCTTTTCGGAGTGGTCGATTAGGGTCAGCGCCGCGGCGAACTGATCCAGAAAGTTCACTGGAGAAGAAGCACCGCCCTGGAACCGTAGCGCGCTGAACAATATGTCGATGGTACCGGCATAGTCGCCTGCCTGGAACGCTCGGCCCATTTGTTTCATATATGGCATGATGAACATCAATAGTGCAGACGGGATCAGCAGTTTTAATGGCTTAAAACGCGCGGGACTACGTAGTAGGTAGAGCAGCGCCAGATATATGGACGGAATGATGACCATGAATCGGTGATACCCTTGCAAGGCGAGCACCAGCAAAAACGTACCTGCCATCACTATCAGGATTTTCCGAAAACCCAGAAAATAGATCAAAATGCATGTCAGTGTCAGAGGCCACATACCAACAATGATGGCATAGGATCCGACCCCTAGCTGATCGAAGACGGCCCGCGGCACAAAGCGCAGTAGCACGAAGAAGACTAGTCCCGGTGGGAACATCCATAGCGACACAATCTTTACCGTGCGCATACTAGGTTGAAGATAGCGCGCCCGATCAGCGCGCGGTTTCTTTACCATATGCCCCATGACCGAGCCTATTAAGAACATCAATAATGCGATGTCGTTCCACAACATTGCACGGACAATCTCGTCAGTTGTAACAGGTAAGAACGATACGCTATCAGTGTAGAGGAAGTTTTGCTCGCCGGTCAATTTCAGTAGACGGAGGGTGTTGGCTGCTAAATGCCAAATTAGATACCAGAAAAGCGGGTGGAAGAAGGTTAAAATACTGCGCGCAAACAGCGCAACAAATACCACGACCACAAGATCATACGCAAAAAGCCAAGCGATTGTTTCACCGCTCACTAGCTTTGACTTCCCTGCTTAGCGCCCAATCCAACGACGTCAATTACAGTTCCTGCATTGATCATATCATGGTCAAACTTACTATGCTTGACTAGTACGATGCAAATGTCGGCGCTTATCGCGTCTACGGACACAAGCCGGGCTTTACCTAGCCCCTCTGGTATTTTTGAGATATTGGGCTCGACAATATAAACAGGGCCAGATGTTGTGGAGCAGATCGCTCGGGCTACCTCCAGGGCGGGGCTTTCGCGTAGGTCGTCGATATCGGGTTTAAAGGCCAAACCTAGGATTGCCACTGTAATATCCGCCGCAGACTTACTTGGATTTTTGAGCAAATGTTCTCCGACGGCTATGCGGAACTTCTCCAACACCCAATTCGGCTTGGATGCATTGACCTGCCGTGCAGTTTTGATAAGCACGGATTGTTCCGGCGCGGACGATACTATGAACCAAGGATCGACCGCAATGCAGTGGCCGCCTACCCCAGGGCCAGGCTGTAGGATGTTTACGCGCGGATGCCGGTTGGCCAGTGCAATAAGCTCCCAGACATCCATACTCAGCTGGTCGCAAATCAACGACAATTCATTTGCAAAAGCGATGTTTACGTCACGAAAACTGTTTTCAGTCAGCTTTGCCATTTCAGCTAAGCGCGGGTTGCTGGCTACTACGCAGTCACCCGTCACGAACGTCTTGTAAAGCGCAGCGGCTAGGGCCGAGCATGTTGGCGTCATGCCACCAATCACCCGATCGTTGGTGATAAGTTCTTGCATGACCTTGCCCGGTAGGACTCGCTCTGGGCAATGGGCCACGCGTATATCCGCAGAATCCCCAACTGTCCGTGGAAAAGTTAGGTCTGGCCGCGCCTCTGCGAGCCAGTCTGCCATGGCTTCAGTCGCCCCGACAGGCGATGTGCTTTCAAGAACTACCAAGTTTCCTGCCTCAAGAACAGGAGCGATTGCGAGCGCCGCTGCCCTAATAAAGCTTAGGTCCGGAATGTGATTCTCGCCCATAAACGGTGTCGGCACCGCGATTAGGAAAGCTTCTGCTGGTTCGGGTACGGTAGTCGCGCGTAGATATCCCTCTCTAACCACTGCTCGCACAACCATATCCAAATCTGGTTCTACAATATGAACTTCGCCTCGGTTAATTGTGTCTACAGTGTACTGATTAACATCGACACCCACGACTTCTATTTTACGTGAAGCAAACATCGCTGCCGTTGGAAGGCCTATATAGCCGAGCCCAACTACCGAAATTCTTTTGAAAGAGCTCGCGAGCATTACTTCTGATCCTTGCCAGTATTAAAAAATTCTTCAACTACTTCGTGAATGCGCCGTGCTGCATGCCCATCGCCGTAGGGGTTGTGCGCGCGTGACATCTTCTCATATTCGGTACTGTCGTCTAGTAGCGCCATCGTTTCGTGTACGATTAGGTCGGCATTTGTTCCCACAAGCTTTACAGTTCCAGCATCAACTGCTTCTGGGCGCTCGGTGGTATCACGCATTACTAAAACCGGTTTTCCAAGTGATGGTGCTTCTTCCTGAACGCCACCTGAGTCTGTCAAAATGATATCTGCTCGTCGCATCAAATGGACGAACGGAAGATAGTCTTGCGGTGGGATAAGGCGTACTCGTTCGAGCGCACCTAGGCTAGATCCCACAGGGCCCTTGACATTAGGGTTTAAATGTACGGGGTATATAATTTGAACATCATTGCGTTCCGCAATTTTAGCAAGAGCCGAGCAAATTCGCTCGAACCCACTGCCAAAACTCTCCCGTCGATGCCCGGTCACTAGTATCAAACGTTTGGTTGCGTCGATTCCGAATTCTGCATCAAAAAACGCGCTCTGTTGTGTATCTTTTTCAAGCCTTTCGACAACATCAATGAGAGCGTCGATAACGGTGTTTCCAGTGATGAATACCGTCTGAGATGCAACACCTTCGGCAGTAAGGTTCGCGGCCGACTTCTGAGTTGGTGCGAAGTGCAATCGTGCAATGGCCCCAGTAACCCTCCTGTTAATCTCTTCAGGCCAAGGAGAATAAATGTTGCCCGTCCGTAGCCCAGCTTCAACATGCCCAACTGGGATCTGTTGGTAGTAGGCTGCAAAAGATGCCGCAACAGTCGTCGTTGTATCGCCGTGGACCAGCACCAAGTCAGGCGCAAAATCTTCGAGCAATGGCTTAAGACCGGCAAGTACCGCCGCCGTGATCTCAGTAAGTCCCTGCCCCGGCTGCATTACGTTCAAGTCATAATCCGGCTGGATGTCAAAGAGGCGTAACACTTGATCTAGCATCTCCCGATGCTGGGCAGTTACTGCTACCCTCACATCCATTCCAGGTGAACCCTTGAGAATGTCATAGACTGGGGCCATTTTGATTGCTTCTGGCCTTGTGCCGAATACCAAGAGTATTTTCTTCATATTAACCTCGGATTAAAGTTTCACGGATAGTGTATAGCTTTTGAAAAAAATATTTCATTTAATATATGTAAAATGGTCAAAGAATTGTCATGGAGATTTTTAACTAGGATTTCTCAGCTTCGCTCACTTGCAGGTCTATTTGAGATGATAGCTTTTTATCTAATGTGTCATATTCTTACATCTTGTGGCTCAGGAACGCACGAGTGAGTACCTCTCTATGGGCGATACCACTGGACATCAAGACATACGCATAACGCCGTTTATTTTCCCTAGTTTTAATATTTGGCCAACTCTACTAGCCCATTTTCAAAGAGTATCCGTATTACATTATGCATACCTCCAACGCTGACCCCAGCCACGTTTGTCAACTCTCGTTGAGAAAAGCTTTGTGGGCGTGGGGCTGGACAAAGCGAAGGACGCATTAAAAAAGTATCCTCTTTCAGCTTGCTACGCTTACTTGTCGTTTCGAAATTTTTCCTAATCTAACAGATAAACCCTAATCAAAGCTGTGCTGAAAATGGGAGCTAGCAAACTTAGATGCTCGATTTTGAGCGATAGCAACGGTAATCCCTCCTAAACTTGGTGGTGGTGAATTCAGCCGATTATTGCATCGGCTGATCTAGTTTACGTGCGGGCGTCAGGAAGCCCAAGGTTTTTCTTGGCCTGTTGTTCAGATGTGCTGCGACCTTTTCAAAGTCTTTTAGTGAGTAGCTTGAAAGGCAGAGTCTTTGGCGAAGTATTGTCTTAGACGGCTATCGGTATTCTCACTCGTGGTTCGTTACCGGGGGCTGCTTAGGTCACAAAAATAGACAGCAATATTGGTGGCGATGGTGAACTCCTGATGTGATGCTAATTCGGTCCCTCTATCCCTGTGAGGCTTTGTTTCAGCTGCTCCGTCAGCTCGTCCATTTGACGCGCCAAGGCTGGGACCACACGGTCTGCCTTTTTGCCCTCGACTTTAACCATAAGCTTAAAGCAGGTCTACCGTTCACCGACAGTGGCAATTTAGCTGTTCTTCGATCCGCAAATGAGAGCGCCTTCCAATGTGTGCATGCCCGCTTTGACGTAAGAAATATTTTCGACAGTTTGAACATGTGATCAAGTATGGTCATGTGTCAGCCCTCAAATTGCTGCGTTTCGCAGCCGCCGACCGGAATGGCAATACGAAGGTCAGGTCAATATAGTTACCACGAGCGCTAAGCACTCTGGGAAGGATTGGTTTCCGAACCTTGATTCAGTCGACCATTTACCCTTACTCTGACAATGTCCTTCTCACATCATACCGAGCGACCCGGTCTTTAGGCTACCGCGACCGGCTCTCGATAATATTCGTTTTTCTTTATAGTCGCCCATTTGATCCTGTAAAGCCCAGCAACCGGTGCCGTTGAAGGCGCTTACGGTACACGACGGTGCCTGTTCCATCCAATCGCGCAGGGGTACGAAGGGTTTGGGCCAGACCAATGCCCTATCCTATAGTGCCCATGAGAATGCTTCTTTATCTCTCGCTATGCTTGCAACAATAGTTGCGGCTTGGCGGGAAGGCAGTTCATCCCATTAGCTCAGTTTGTCGGTTTAAAGGCGTAAAGCCCCAGCACTCCGAGGTAAAATACCTTTGACGTCAAAAGTCACTGATAAAGGCTTACCAAAAGCTCTAGTAATGTTTCCGCGTAAGAACTCATCATGTGCCACGGCCACTATCATGACGTCATACCCCATGCTCTCAGGATTTTCAGTTACCTCCACCCCATACTCATGCATAGCTTCCGTAGAATCCACCCACGGATCATACACGTCCACCTCTATACCATAGCTTTCAAGCTCACGAATAATATCAACCACGCGCGTGTTCCGTAGATCCGGGCAGTTCTCCTTGAACGCCAACCCCATAACCAACGCCCGCGAACCTTTTACCGGTATATCACGTGCGATCATTTCGCGGACGGTGCGCCCCACGATATAGCATCCCATACCGTCATTGATGCGGCGCCCAGCGAGGACGACTTCGGGGTGGTAGCCGACGGATTGGGCTTTTTGCGTCAGATAGTAGGGGTCTACCCCTATGCAGTGACCGCCGACGAGGCCGGGCCGGAAGGGAAGGAAGTTCCATTTGGTACCAGCCGCGTCGAGTACATCTTGGGTGTCGATATCGAGCTTGTTGAAAATGAGGGCGAGTTCGTTCACCAGCGCGATGTTCACGTCTCGTTGGGTATTCTCGATTACCTTCGCGGCTTCTGCCACTTTGATCGACGGCGCTTTGTGCGTGCCTGCAGTGATGATCGACGCATAGAGCGCATCGACCTTATCGGCGATTTCAGGCGTGGATCCGGAGGTAACTTTGATAATGTTGGGCAGACGGTGGGTTTTGTCTGCGGGGTTGATCCGCTCGGGTGAATAGCCCGCGAAGAAATCCTGGTTGAAAGTCAGACCGGAGGTTTTCTCCAACACTGGCACACAATCTTCTTCGGTCGCACCGGGGTAGACCGTAGATTCATAAATCACGATATCGCCGCGTTTCAGAACCCTTCCGATCGTCTCCGATGCTTTGAGTAGGGGGGTGAGATCGGGACGCTTGTGCTCATCGATTGGCGTAGGGACGGTCACGATAAATGTGGTACACTCCGCAAGATCATCCAACTGGTCGGTAAACGAGAGATGCGCGGCCGCGGCCATTTCCGCTGCATCCACCTCGAGCGTATTATCCTTGCCGGCCCGCAGTTCGGCGATGCGGGCGGTGTTGATGTCAAAGCCGACGACTTTGCGCTTCTTGCCAAATTCGACCGCCAAGGGCAGGCCAACATACCCCAAGCCGATCACGGCAATGGGGGCATCATTTAAGGTCGGCATCGCAAACTCCTCGTCCAAAAACTACTTGGCGTAATAGCTACGGAACCAAGCTACAAATTCCCGAATGCCGTCCTTGATATCGGTCTGTGGTTTGTAACCCGTGAGGGTTTTTAGCAGTTCCGCATTCGCCCAAGTCGCGGGCACATCGCCCATCTGCATTGGCATGTAGTTACGGATTGCCTTTTGACCAAGCTCTTCCTCAATCGCTTCAACGAAATCGAGCAGGCGCACTTTGTCGGAATTGCCGATGTTCACGATACGGTAGGGGGCCACGGGGGACAGGCTGTCGCCCTCAGGCACCTCACGGTTGTCGGGGCGGACAGGGGGCGTGTCGATCAACAGACGGATGCCGCGGACCAGATCGGTGACATAGGTAAAGTCGCGGTACATGTCGCCGTGGTTGTAGATGTCAATCGGCCGTCCATCGAGGATTGCGTCGACGAATTTGAACAGCGCCAGGTCGGGACGCCCGTAGGGACCGTAGACGGTAAAGAAGCGGAACATCGTTGTCGGGAGATCCCAGAGATGCGCGTAGGAATGCGCCATTGCCTCATTCGCCTTCTTCGTTGCCGCATAGAAGGTGAGGGCGGTATCGGCCTTGTCCGTTTCGGCAAACGGCATGTCTTCGTTGGCCCCGTAGACCGAGGAGGTGGAGGCCATCAGCAAATGTTCAACCTTCAACCGCCGCGCGGCCTCCATCACGTTGAATGTGCCGACAAGGTTACTGTCGAGATAGGCGCGTGGGTTCTCCAAAGAATAGCGAACGCCTGCCTGACCCGCGAGGTGGACGATCACATCAGGCGCGAAATCGTCGGTGACCTGCGTGATCAGTGCATCGTCCTCAAGCATCCCTTCGGTCATCGAAAAATGCGGACTCTGCAACAACATCTGATGTCGGCGCTGCTTCAACTTGACGTCATAATAATCCGTCATGCCGTCAAACCCGTGAACGCGGAACCCTTCGTTGAGCAAGAGTTGGGCAAGGTGGAAACCGATGAATCCGGCAGTGCCGGTGATGAAGACTTTTCTCACGGGAAGGTCCAATACTAAGTTTAGGGCATTGCTGGAAAGCTTGGTTTTTCAAAACCAAGGCACGAACTTCGGTATGTAAGCTTCAGCCACATCATACATTTACAACGCTTTGCAAATACGCCCGCAGATCATCGCGCAGATCTTCACGTGCCAGCCCGAAGGACACGGTCGCCTGCAGAAAACCGGATTTGGAGCCGCAGTCGAAACGCTGGCCCTTGAAGCGGTAGCCATAGACATCGTTGCCTTGGGTCAGCTCTGCTGCGATGGCGTCGGTCAGCTGGATCTCCCCGCCGGAGCCGGACTTCAGCTGGTTCAGGTTCTTCAGCACGTTCGGCGACAGGATATAGCGGCCGATTACGGCAAGGTTCGACGGCGCGTCTTCGGCTTTGGGCTTTTCGACCATGCCCTTCACCTTGACCAGTTCACCATCGGTTTGGCCCTCGTCGATGTCCAGCATCCCGTAGGAGGAGGATTTTTCAGGGTTCACTTCCATCGCCGCAACCATGTTGCCGCCCGTCTCGTTATAGGCTTCGATCATCTGCTGCAGGCAGGGTTTGTCGGCAGCGATCACGTCATCGGGCAGCATCACCGCAAAGGGTTCGTTGCCAATCAGACGACGGGCGCACCATACCGCGTGGCCCAGACCAAGCGCTTTGTGTTGGCGGATATAGGCGATGGCACCGCTGTCCATATTGGTGCTTTTCAGGATCTCCATCAGCTCTGTCTTGCCCTTGGAGCGCAGTTCCTGTTCCAGCACGGGAGAGTGATCAAAGTAATCTTCCAGCG
>JBLHKV010000173.1:0-8526 GCA_047618115.1 Halieaceae bacterium
GGCCTCGCTGCGGGCTTCGTCGAGGGTGTTTTGCAGTCGCTGCTGGAGCTGCGTTAGTTCCTCTCTCATTTCTTCTTTCATTGGCGTTGCAAGGTATTCTGGTCGGTGTGTGGATAGTCCTTCTTGCCGTAAATATCCAGGGTCGTAGTCTCGCTGTATATCAGTTGATCCTCGGAGACTTCAATCCTGTGAGTAAAGGAGGTTGTTCGGGCTTTGGCCTGCATAAACGGCGATTGGGTGATGCCCCAGTTGGCACTATTTTCAGCTGCCGCCACTTCGATGATAACTGCGCCAGCATTTTCCTGGGCCAGGCCCCCGGCCAGCAGGGTGACGCCCCGGGGGATAGTCAGCGTTTGAATGACTTCTTGGGTTGCCGGGTTCCACAACCAATAGCCCAGCTGTAGGTATCTCACCACTGGCAGGGTTTGCTCCTCGGGCTTCGTCACATCTCCCGCTGCGACATAAATGAGCGTTTCGTCGTAGGGATTGTGCTCGTCGCTGTTGGGCTCAGGTGCGACGTCCATACCCATCGCTCCCTGCCAAACGCCGATCAGTGGAGCCAGAGGCCCGTAGTCCACGCCTGCGATGACTGTATTGTTCAAACTGGCCTCCTATTGGTTCAGATTTAGGGTTGGGCGATCTTTGCTGTGTCGACATTTCGCGCCGAGCCCAAGCAAAGTATTGTTAAGTATTGAATCATACCATCCCGATAGGTCATGGCGGGCTTGAACGTGGAGCTTTATGCCCGTAATCTGAACGATCGTGCCAGCGCTGAATAACAGTTGTGAGAGTAATAAGTGACAAATATTGAACATGTAGATGTGCTGATTGTGGGTGCTGGTATCTCCGGTATAGGGGCCGCCCACCACCTACAGAAACGCTGTCCAGATCGCTCGTATCTGATCCTGGAGGGTAGAGAAAACCTCGGTGGCACCTGGGATTTGTTTCGCTATCCCGGTATTCGCTCGGACTCGGACATGCATACTCTGGGGTTTTCCTTTAAACCCTGGGTTTCAAAACGCGCGATAGCCGAGGGGGACGCCATTCTTGACTACCTTGGTGAGACAGCCACAGAAAATGGTATCGATCGCAATATTCGTTTTAGTCACCGTGTGCTCCGAGCAAACTGGTCCAGCGAACTGTCCCTGTGGCAGGTGGATGTAGAAAACACCGGCAGCGGCGAGGTGCTCGAATTCAGTTGCCAATTTCTCTACATGTGTTCTGGTTACTATGATTACCACGCTGGCTACTCTCCCGACTTTGAAGGGCAGGAACAATTTGCAGGCGAGATCGTCCATCCGCAGTTCTGGCCCGAAACAACCACCTGGAAGGATAAGCAAGTGGTGGTTATCGGCAGTGGAGCCACTGCGGTAACGGTGGTTCCGGCCATGGCGGAAGATGCTGCCCACGTGACCATGCTGCAGCGTTCTCCTACTTATTTTGTTTCGCAGCCATGGCAGGACGGTATCGCCAATTTCCTCCGGGCGTGGCTGCCACGACGCTTTGCCTATTTTCTGACACGATGGAAAAACGTGCTTCTCCAATTGTGGTTTTTCCGTCTTTGCCGTAAGCATCCCGACAGGGCGGCGACAGCGCTTATCGACCGCGTACGCGAGGAATTGGGTCCTGATTACGATGTCGACACCCACTTCACACCAAGCTACAATCCGTGGGAGCAGCGCTTGTGCCTGGTTCCCGATGGGGACTTATTTGCGGCAATCAGGCAGGGACTGGTCTCGGTCGAGACTGACCATATCCGCAGCTTTAACAAAACCGGTATTGTTCTGGAGTCCGGGAAGGAGTTGGCGGCCGATCTGGTTGTGACTGCAACGGGTTTGGAAATGTGCTTTCTCAGCGATGTCGAAGTGCGCGTAGACAACAAACTCTTCAATGCAAGTGAGGGCATGACCTATCGCGGGATGATGATAGGTGACATCCCAAACTTGGCATTTTCAATGGGCTATACCAATGCCTCCTGGACGCTCAAGGCCGACCTTACCTCAGCCTACGTTTGTCGGCTGCTGAACCATATGAGTAAACACGGATACACCCAGTGTTGTCCTCACAATAGCGACCCAGAGATTGAAGTTACACCCTATCTGGATTTTAAATCTGGCTATGTGCAGCGTGCTGCGCATCGTATGCCACAGCAGGGTAATCGCGCTCCATGGCGTTTGTACCAAAATTACCTGCTCGACATTTTGACCCTACGACTACGCTCGCTGAAAGATGATGTCATGCGGTTTTCTTGAAAAACTATCTATGCCTTCCATAGGTAAATGTCACAATATTGCCACTTTGCGAGAGCGGGCAAAGAGTAAGCTGCCTGCGCCTATGTTTCATTACATAGAGGGCGGTTCCGACGACGAATGGACTCTGCGTCGAAACACTGAGGCATTCGACGACTATCAACTCATGCCCAACTACTTGTGCGATGTCGAGCACATCGATCTTTCCAACAGGGTTTTGGATACAGACATGAAGCTGCCATTTTTCCTGGCACCCACGGGTATGTCACGTTTGTTTCACCACGAAAAAGAGCTCGCCGCCTGTCGCGCCGCACATGAATTTGGCACGCTATATAGCCTTTCGACGCTGTCGACAACCAGTCTTGAGGAGGTGGCAGCGGCGACCCCAAGCGCCAAGATGTTTCAAATCTATATACTGAAAGACAGAGAGCTGACGCGAGAATTCGTGCAGCGTTGCAAGGTGAGTGGTTATAGCGCCTTGTGTCTGACCGTAGATACTCCGGTCGCCGGTAATCGCGAGCGCGATATCGTCAATGGCATGACCATGCCGCCTCGTATCACGCCGAGCAATTTTTTCAGCTACGCCACCAGCTTTGAATGGCTGTTTAACTTGCTGCTGAATCCGGATTTCAAGTTAGCCAATGTGGTTCATCGGGTGGACGCATTGGGGAAGGGGGCGATGGGTTTGGTCGAATACGTTAATAGTCAGTTTGATCGCACCGTGACTTGGGACGACGTTGCCTGGCTCGCCGAACAGTGGGACGGCCCCTTTGTTATCAAGGGGCTGCAATCGCCGGCCGACGCGATTAAGGCGGTCGAAGTGGGTGCGACGGCTTTAATGATATCCAATCACGGTGGGCGTCAACTCGAGGGTGCTCCCGCCCCTGTTGATTGTATCGCCAGCATTCGTGCTGCTGTTGGCGATCAGTTGGAGCTGATCGTCGACGGTGGCATTCGCCGAGGCACCCATATTATTAAAGCGCTGGCTTGCGGTGCGGACGCTTGTTCTATCGGCAGACCTTATTTATACGGTCTTGCCGCTGGAGGACAGGCTGGCGTTGAGCAGTCGTTGCGGGTGCTCGAAGCAGAATTGTCTCGTTCTATGGCGTTGTTGGGTGTTAATTCGATTGCAGACATCAAGGCGTCACACGTCCTGCACCGTCCGCTTGATCACATTTGAGAGAGTCCATCGACTATCTCGAGCTTCTCGGCTCTGCCATCGCCGTAACCGGACCTGCATTTTCGATGGTACTTGGCGGTCTGCTGTTACGCCGTCTAAACATCATCGGCGATAGATTCATTGATGTTGGTTCCCGTCTGGTGTTTCAATTTGGTATCCCCGTCGTTTTGTTTTTTGGCGCGTTGTCTGCCGACTACTCGTCAGTACTGGGTTCAACTTATCTGCTGGCGGGAGTATTGGCGACTATTGTCACCGTTGTTCTGTCCTACCTGTATGGTCGGTGGCGAGCCTTTCCGATGCGTCATCTGGGTATTTTTGTGCAGGGCGCTTATCGGTCAAATATGGGTATTATCGGCCTCGCGCTTTGCGTAAATGCATACGGTGAGCAGGGCTTGGCGCTGGCTGCTCTGGCGTTGGCAATTTGGACCGTTCTGTACAATATTATTGCGGTGCTTTTACTCAATGCCACACTGGGACACGATAGTTCTGTCTGGGGCATGTTCAAGGGCATGCTGACCAACCCCTTGATTATTGGGATTGGACTGGGAGTTATAACAGCCGCCAGTGGGATAGCAGTACCGAACCAACTTAATATGGTTGGCAGAGGCTTCGCCGATATCTTCATTCCATTTTCATTGATATGCATAGGCGGCGCTCTTAATCTGGCGTCTCTACGCCAATCTGCTCGAGAGACACTAGAGGCCAGTATCTGGAAATTGCTGATTATGCCGCTGCTGAGCGTGTCGTTGGCTTTGGCGATGGGCGTAAGAGGGCCAGAACTCGGTGTTTTATTTCTGCTCCTGGCGGCGCCAACCGCAGCTGCCAGCTTTGTAATGGTAGTAGCAGCTGGTGGCAACGGAAGCCTCGCTGCCAATATTGTTCTACTGACCACCTTGGCTTCGACATTAACCGTGACCACTGGTCTTGTTTTACTGCGCTGGTTGGGGCTGGTATAACAACAGCATCGCCGATGCGCTGATTTTGAGTGACGAGTTTATGAGTATGCGAAAAGAATACTGCGTTTTATTTGACAGCGACGGCACCCTGGTCGACAGCGAGCCTCTGTGCCATAGAGGGATCAGCCGGATGTTTGCCGAGCTCGGGGTCGCATTAAATCCCGTGGTGACGGAGCAGCAATACCGCGGATGGCAACTCGATACCATGTTGCAACAGCTATCGACGGATCACGATGTGGAGTTGGGTGTAGATTTTGTCCAGCGTTACAGGGCGACAATAGCAGAGCTCTTTGTCACAGATTTACAGGTCATACCGGGCGTGGAATCCGTACTTCAGAGTCTGGACTGCGCCGTTGCCGTAGTCTCCAGTGGTCCTCCGGCCAAAATCCGGCAGGCATTAGAAGTCACTGATCTGGCGCGCTATTTTGGCGACAATATATACAGTGCCTACGATATAGGGATTTGGAAGCCAGACCCTCAAATTTTTATCCACGCGGCCAGGGACATGGGTTTTCTGCCCGAGAATTGTATAGCAGTTGATGATAGTGATATTGGGGTCGAGGCGGCGGTGGGATCTGGAGCGACTACGCTATTTTTGAATCGCTTTGATGAGCCCAATAAATTTTCCAAGGCAATTTCCGTTGCCTCGATGGCTGAGGTGGGGGCCTTTCTAGCCGAGTATCGCGGCGGCTAGAGCTTGCTGTTGTGCGGAATGATGACAGCGGCAACCAGCAACCCAAACAGCCCTGCTACACACAGCCACTCTGCAGCGGCGTAGGTGCCGGTCAGATCCAGGCCGAAGCTGAACAGCGCTGGTCCAATGGCGCTGGCGAACACCATGACGGCGCTGCAAAGTCCGCTGATTTCGCCGAGGTGCAGGCTCCCAAAATTGCGGATAAATGCAAGATTGGAGATGACCGACCACAGACCGCTGCCGCCGCCAAAGCCGGCGACCAATAACCAGTAACCCCATTGGCTATCCAGGTGCAGCAGTCCCCATGCTCCGCTGATAAAACCAAGCAACATGACAATTAGAAATGGCTTCAATGGGTGTCTGTCGGCGATCCAGCCGGCGAACAAGTTCACCGACGTCGAGGCTATCGCCATAGGCAGGAAGTAGCCGAATGCTTCATCGGCACCTCGCCCGGCTTCTGCAAAGATGGATACGACGTGGAATGTCACTGCAGTGCCAAACATTGCATGAAAGGCAAGGCTGAGACTAAATATCCAGAATACCGGGTCGTGTCTAGCTTGCTGCAAGGTCTTGGCCGGCGCCAAGTTGGCTTTGTTCGATGGATTGTCGCTAGTGCCACCATCTATAACCACGCCGCAATCCTGTGGATTATCCCGTAGCAGAATGTAGGCAAAAACTGCGAAAATGGCGCACGCCAATGCGAGCTACCACATAGATGCGCGCCATCCAAACTGGATTATCAGCCAGGCCAGGCCCAGCGGCGCGAGTGAAAAGCCGAGGCTGACAAATACACCGCGAGCGCTACTGACCAGACCCCGGTGTCTTTCAAACCATAACAGCAGTACATTGCGCGAGGCGCTGGTCAGCACGCCCTGACCGAAGAAGCGGATACCGAAATAGCCGAGCATAATCAGCAAAAATCCTGCGGTACTGCCGCCGCCAATGACCTTCATCAGTTGGCCTACGTTGGATATGTAGATCAGCATGACAGCCAGCACAATGCTTGCAATCGTCACCATCAGGCGGCCACCAAGCAGGTCGAACCAGCGCCCGGCTCGAACCAGAAACAGCGATGAGCCTACCGTGCCGATCAGATACGCCATCGATAGCTGGGTTCGCGACAAGTCGAGAGCGGCCATAAGGTGGTCGGTATACACCGCCATGCCCATCGTCTGGCCGGGAATACTGAACAAAAAGCCAAGCGTCGAAACCAACCATATGACCCAGCCATAGAAGAACGGAATGCGGCGAACGTCAAAGGGCCAGTTAGATGGAGAGCGAGACATTAGATCCTGTGAAAAATTTTTGCTTAGTGTAACGAGAAGTCGCATAGCGGTTGTTCGTGATGAGCGCCTAGAATACCACGTGTACTTCGATTGGCAGGGTAACGCTCATGCTATTGTTCTGGCAGATATGCTTTTATGGTCGAGATTTACTGCTGAATTTCGCTCCTTTTACGTGGACAGGCATCCAATATTCCCCAGTTTTGGCATTGGATGCCTGTCCATAGGCACACCATAGCGTTAGCAACACATAGATGGTGCCCAGAAGAGGAGCGGAAGGCTATAATTGAAAATAGGCTACAAGCCCTCATTATTGCTAGGTTTATCTGCTTTGTGGTTTTTGTTTGTGTGCAACTTTTTGATGCTCGAGCCGCCCTTCTCCAAGCAAGCGAATCATGCAGTGTCGGTGCCGGCATTGAGATGCCTATACAGGGCTGTAAGATATCGTTTAGACATTGAATTTGAGGTCGTGAATGCTTTCCCGGATAGGGGCTTAAAGCAGCTTAAATTTAATCATCAAAAATCTTAGCCAAAAACCCTGTTTCACTTGGCTCTGCTAAAAAATCCTAAATTTATGTACAAGTCTTTAAATATTCCCCTAATTATTTCGCTACGACCTCCAGGTCCGCAGGTCTGTAAGTCATTGGAGGGCTTTATGTCTGTGCACTAGCTCTACAGCTAGCCATCTAGGGCTCCAATCTATAAATAAAAAGAAGCCTGTCTAGTGGTTTTTTTATACCTATACATTGCCTGATTTTGATGTCGCAAAACAATATTTTATGGTCGTAAAATGCATATCCATGCCGCTCGAAACTGACACATAATTCGCCCATGAGAGACGCACAATCCGTGCTGAAACTGTTGAGTATAAGCCATGATAGAGTTAGCTAAAGATACTGTATCCACTGAGTTTTTTTTCGGCACCCAAGTCCGTAAGTCCCCAGACTTTAACGCAACTATTCGTTGGGGTGCTAAAGGCTTTTCCGTCTACAACCACATGTATATTCCCCGAGATTTTGGTGATCCTGAACAAAATTTTTGGAATATGGTTAATGGTGCGACATTAAGTGATGTGGCCGTTGAGCGTCAGGTAGAGATTACCGGACCAGATGCCGCTGTATTTACTCAGCTACTGACGCCAAGAAATCTGTCTGAATGTGCGGTTGGGCAATGCAAATATGTACTGTTGACGAACAGCTCCGGGGGTATTTTAAATGACCCGGTTTTATTGCGCTTGGCAGAGAATCATTTTTGGTTGTCTCTGGCCGACAGTGATATTTTGCTGTGGGCTCGAGGGGTGGCAATTAACTCTGGTCTTGATGTGACTATTTGCGAGCCGGATGTTTCTCCTCTGCAGCTACAGGGTCCGCAGTCTGGGCATATTATGCGTCGTCTATTTGGTGAGCGCATAGATACACTGCGCTATTATTGGCTAGAAGAATTTGAGCTTGAGGGTATGTCTCTAATTGTGTCACGCACTGGTTGGTCGAGTGAACTAGGGTATGAGCTCTATCTGCGTGATGGTAGCCGTGGAGATGAACTGTGGGAGTTAATTATGGCAGCCGGCCAAGAGTTTGGTCTTAAGCCAGGGCACACCTCGTCAATTCGGCGTATTGAAGCAGGCATGTTGTCCTACCATGCCGATATGGATTCAGATACTAATCCTTATGAGTTAGGGTTGGATCGGCTGGTTGATCTGAATATGGACGCGGACTTTATTGGCAAGGCTGCGCTGAAAAAAATCTATGAGCAGGGTGTTACTCGCAAACAGGTTGGTTTGCGTATTGAAGGTGACCCGTTAGCAGGGCCAAATAACGACTTCTGGCCCATTATGGTAGCTGGTGAGCAGGTGGGTAAGGTAACGTCGGCAATCTATTCGTCGCGTCTAAAGGCCAATATTGCCCTAGCAATGGTGACTGTTGAACATACTACAATTTGTACTGAACTTGAGGTCATCACCCCAATGGGGTCGCGTTCTAGTACAGTGGTTGAAAAGCCTTTTTATGATCCTAAGAAAAAGCTTGCTAGCGGCTAGCCGAATAACTAAAAGTAGATAGAATATGGTTGAAGTAATCGGTGTAGCTGCAGATATAGATGATTATTCGGAGGCGTATCTCAAACAGATACTCACCGAGGTGAAAACGATTGCGCTGGTGGGTGCCAG
>JBLHKV010000174.1:0-8491 GCA_047618115.1 Halieaceae bacterium
TAATTATATGCATTTCGTGGACGTTGAAATTCATATAATTAAGTAAACTGTCCCCAAAACTAATTAAGTAAACTGTCCCCAAAACTATTCAGGGTTTTCGAGCTGACCAGGCTGCATATGACTCGACTGCCTCGGGTATAACCTCGGTCATGGGGCGAGGCACCCAACCCAGTTCAGTACGCGCTTTACTGGCGTCTATATTGGGGAGCCTGCGCGAGCACTTGATAGAACTCACACTCAATTTACTCTCCTTTCCCGACAGTCGTGCTGCGAAGCTCGCGATAATCGCCATGAAATAGAGCAGTGGCAACGGAATGTATATCGGAGGAGGTTTCACGCCGCCTGCCTGGGCTGACAGTTCGAAGAGTTCCTTGAAGCTGAGCCAACGCTCGGAGATCGCATACCGTTCCCCGACGCGGCCTTTTTCTTCTGCGAGCAGCAGGGCGAGCGCGGCATCCTCTATTCCGACAGAAGCACCTCCTCCATCCCAGTACATGGGGAATTTCCCATTGGACGAGTCTCGTACCAACTGGCCGTGTGGCGTGGGCGCAATGTCGTCGGCGCCGTAAGTATTACTTACACAAAGTGCTACGCCAGGCAGGCCGCGGTCCCGACAATACTCGAAAAAGATGTTCTCAGCCTGAACCCGACAACGTATATAGTCCGGGGCGGCATCCCACCAGTTGAAACGGTCCTCCTCGGTGGAGATGCCGGTGGGGTTGGTGCCAATGGTGCCGAAGGTGCTGGTAAAGATGAAGCGCTCAACTCCGGCAAGCAGGGCTGACTCCATGGCGTTGACCAGACCGTCGACATTAACCCGGTATAGCGGGGCGGGGTCGCGAAGCCAGGCCCGTGTATCGACCACACAATAAAAAACGCTGCTGCAACCTGCCATAGCTCGGGTCAGTGAGTCGATGTCGAGCACATCGCCGTAAACGCGTTCCAGCTCGAGATGATCGGTGGCTCGGGTATCGCTGCTTTCACGCACCAGAATGCGAATGTCTCGACCTATGGCCGCCAATTGCCGGGTGACATGACTGCCCAGGAATCCGCTCGCGCCGAGCACCAATGCTTTGCCAACCATGGTCGACTCTCCGCTTGATTAGAGAGGACATTATGTTTCCCGCGATACGATATGCCCAGCACTTGAGCTAAGCCGGTACTGCCTATGCCAGATACTCAAACCGCGGGCCTCAAGTTTGGGTGATACAAAATAAGACCACCAGATAATGACATATACTACAATTGTCGACGCAGGTTTAAGCTAGAAAAATATCGATTACTTTAGCAGGAACAACGTTATGCCGGAAATAAGAAAGCTATACGACGAAGCGATGGACCCTTTGATCGCACCGGGAGCGCACTTCGAAATAGTTGCTGGAGAGGTGGCTGGCAATCCAGTTCGCAGGTACAAAAATGCACCCGAAACGGTGTGTGAATTGTTTGCGCCGGCATACCAGCATGGCGATAAAGAATTTCTGATCTACGAAGGTGAGCGCTGGAGTTTTTCCCATATTCTGTCTCAGGCCGCAGAGATAGGCCAAAGCCTTGTGAACAAATACGGTGTCGCTAAGGGCGATCGTGTCGCCATCGCTATGCGTAATGTCCCCGAATGGATGACGGCGTTTATCGGTATTACCTCTATAGGCGCTGTAGTAGTACCTCTGAATAGTTGGGGTACGGCGAGGGAACTAGAGTACGCGCTGGGTGATGCAGGGGTAAAGGTGCTTTTTTGCGACGAGCAACGTTATCAATCCGTGGCATCTGCGCTGCCGGCGCTGGGGGCAAATGCGATTGTTGTCAGGGCAAAGGAAGTAAAGGTCGACGCAAATGTGTGCAGTTTTGAGGGCTTCCTGCAGGGCGCAACGGGCCTTGCCATGCCGGCTGTTGAGCTGGCGGCTACCGATCCGGTGATGATTATGTACACCTCGGGAACCACGGGAAAACCCAAGGGTGCGCTTTCCACCCATGCGGCGCTTGGACAGGCTATCTTCAACTTTGAATGTACCGGTATGGCGTTGGCCATGAGTAATATGGATATAGTCGGCAAGATGATGGAAAAAGGTCTGGAGCCGACTAATTTACTGGCAGTACCTTTATTCCACGTTAGCGGCTGCCACGCCCAATTTTTGGTCAATCTTCGCGCGGGCAGACGCATCGTGATGATGTACAAGTGGGATGCGATTCGTGCATTGCAGTACATCGAGACCGAGAAAATAACTATGATCAGCGCTGCACCCACGATGATACTCGATTTGCTGGAATCTCCTGGGTTTGCAGAGGCAGATACGTCCAGTCTTTCCGGGGTTGGGCTGGGTGGGGCGGCGACGCCTGCAAAAACTATCGCCCTCATTAGCGAAAGGGTCCCGGATAATTTCAGTGGTACCGGTTGGGGGATGACGGAAACCAACGCCCTGGGTTCATCCATGACTGGCGCTGCTTTCAATCGAGCGAATGGCTCTGCCGGGTTTATTCACCCTATCGTCGATGTGGAAATTCGCGATGAGAGCGGTGCGGCACTGGACCACGGCAATATCGGATCTCTGTGGGTGAAGTCCGCCTCGCTGGTCAGCGAATACTGGAACCGAGCCGATGCCAATGCATCGGAATTTCGAGAGGGTTGGTTCAATAGCGGTGATATGGGCTACACCACCGGGGATGGTTACTTGTTCCTATCGGATCGTGCCAAGGATATGGTTATACGGGGGGGGGAAAATATCTACCCGGTAGAGATTGAGAGTCAGGTCATCAATTTAGCTGGAGTACTGGAAGCGGTGGCTTTCGGTCTTCCCCACGAACGGCTGGGCGAAGAGCTGGCGCTGACAGTGGTAACTAAAGTGGGGTCAAAACTCGACGAGGCTAGCGTCCATGCGTATTGCCGGGAGCACCTGGCGGCTTTCAAGGTACCCAGTAGGGTATTTATTACTAGCGAGCCGTTACCGCGCAACGCTACCAAAAAAGTTCTCAAGCGGCAGGTGAAAGCCGCGGCACTGGCCAAAATCTAGCGGCTGCGCTACAGTCGAGACCATTATAATAATTAGGTAACTTCCCATGAGTCTGACTGCTCGCATCCTCATCGCGATGGTATGTGGAATCCTGCTGGGTTCTCTGCTGAATGTAGGAATCTCCCAGAACTGGTTGGGTGAGTCCGGAACGCTGTGGCTTAGCAAGGTGCTGGTGGGGTCCATCTTCGATGGCATCGGAATTGTTTTTGTCTCCTCGCTTAAATTACTGGTCGTACCGCTGGTCTTTGTGTCTCTCATCTGCGGCACCTGTGCACTTGGCGACAACGCCAGAATGGGTGCAATAGCAGGCAAGACCGTGGCGCTTTATTTGCTGACCACGGCAATTGCAATCTCTCTCGCCCTCATTGCCGCTTTGCTGGTGGGGCCAGGGATGGGTTTGGAAATTTCAGGGGAGGCAAACTTCGTGGCCCGAGAGGCACCCCCGCTAAAGGATGTGTTTGTGAACATCTTTCCCTCCAATCCCGTGCGCGCTATGGCCGATGGGGAAATGCTACAGATTATCGTCTTCGCGTTACTTATGGGTTACGCCATTTCCCGGGCCGGTGAACAGGGCGCGCGCATCGCAGATTTCTTCAAAGATTTTGAACAAGTCATTATGAAGATGGTTGCCGTTTTGATGGCGCTGGCGCCTTACGGGGTGTTCTGTTTACTGACAAAATTATTCTCGGAATTGGGTGTAGGGGCGATTCTCGACCTGGCGAAGTATTTCTTTACGGTGGTATTTGTGTTGCTACTGCATGCGCTGGGCACTTACACCCTTTTGCTACGCTCTCTGACCGGACTATCGCCGCTGCGACTGTTACATAAGATGCGCCCGGTATGGGCCTTTGCGTTCAGCACGGCATCCTCGGGTGCGACTTTGCCTATCACCTTAAGAACCGTTGAGAAACGACTGGGTGTCAGCAATTCGGTAGCCTCTTTTACTGTACCTATGGGCGCTACCATCAATATGGATGGCACCGCCATTATGCAAGGCGTGGCGACCGTCTTTATCGCCCAGGTTTATGGGATAGATCTTGGAGTTACCGAATTTCTCACCGTCATTCTTACCGCGACGCTGGCGTCGGTGGGTACAGCGGCGGTACCAGGCGTTGGACTGATTACTTTATCGATGGTCTTACAGCAGGTTGGATTGCCGGTAGAAGGTATCGCGCTGATTATCGGTGTGGACCGCTTACTGGATATGGTTCGCACGGCGGTCAATGTCACTGGCGATGCTGTGGTCTCCGTTGTTATCGGCCATAGCGAGGGCGCACTGGATTCCGCTATATTTGACGATCCCGACGCGGATGTGATGAATGTTGAGGAAATCGAAGCAGTTCCCGCCTAGATCAGTTGCAGGGCTGGACAGTATCTAACAATCAGGCATAATTTGCTGCCCCATGAAATAGCGAGAATCTACCGATGCTGAGTCAGTTTGAAGCACTGCCACCCGATCCCATTTTGGGTCTTTCGGCCGCTTATGCAGAAGATAAAAATCCGCATAAAGTCGACTTGGGTGTGGGCATATACAAGGATGAGAGCGGTGTGTCGCCGGTCATGGATGCCGTGAAGAAGGCCGAAGCCATAATCCTTCGCACTGAGAAGAGTAAGGCCTATCTACCGCCGGTGGGTACACCGGGATTCATCGGTAGCTCACAGCGACTGCTGTTTGGCAGCAACCATCCAGTGCTGATCGATGGTCGCTGTAAAACCCAACAAACTACCGGTGGTTGCGGGGCATTGCGAGTAGCTGCACAACTTCTGGTCCGCGGCAACGCGGCAGTTTCGATATGGGTCAGCAATCCGACCTGGGCTAACCACGTTCCGTTGTTAGGTGATGCGGGGGTGACCATCCGGGAGTACCCCTATTACGATTACAATACTCGCTCGATAGATTTCGAGAGTATGTTGAGCGGGCTAGAGGCGGCACAAGCGGGGGATTTTGTATTGCTCCACGGCTGTTGCCACAACCCCAGTGGCGCCGACTTGACCATCGGGCAGTGGCATAGGCTGGCGGAATTTTTTGGTGAGCGTGGCCTCATTCCCTTTGTCGACATTGCCTATCAGGGTTTGGGCGATGGACTCGATGAAGATGCTGCCGGGATGCGCTATCTCGCAGCCAATTTGCCCGAGATGATAGTTGCCAGTTCATGCTCAAAGAACTTTGGCTTGTACCGCGAGCGTACTGGAACGTTAAGTGTTATTGCCGACACCGAAGCGCACGCCGGTAACGCGCTCAAGCAAATGCTCAATGTAGCGCGTGGTATATACTCTATGCCGCCATCACACGGGGCCGCCGTCGTTGAAACCATTTTGGCGGACATCGAGCTGACAGAAAACTGGGCTACCGAGCTTGCCTCAATGCGTCAGCGTATTAATGGGTTACGTGTCGATTTTGCCGAAAAAGCTCTAAGCAGTGGCGTCAATCAAGACTTCAGTCACATCGCCAGGGAAAAGGGCATGTTCTCTTTTCTGGGTATTACGCCGGAACAGGTAGAGTGCCTGAAGCGTGATTACGGCATCTATATGGTCGATTCGAGTCGAATTAATGTGGCCGGAATAAATAGTACTAATCTGGATTATCTGGTGGAATCTCTGGCTGCCGTTGTTGCTTGATGACGGTGGCTCTGCCCAAGAATCGACTCGTGATGACAGGCAGTAACAAGGCGATGATGACTAGCCACCAGACTGAAGAAGGTAGATAGGGCGCGCGATTAAAAGGGTCGCTGATACCCTTGACGCTCCACAAGTTTCCGCTGCCGTTGCCCACCACGAGTTGTCCCTTCATACCTTTTTCCATGTGCTGGGCCATATCACAGTGGATAAGATAGGTGCGATCATCGGGTGGTACGATAAAGGTTCCGGTAATGGTCTTACCCGCCATAGCTTCCAGATGAAACATACCTGCGGGGTATAGGTACTTCGGTAAGCCGTGCACCATCCACTGGTGGCGAACTTCATCCTCGTTGGTAAAGTTGACGGTGAGGCGGGTACACGGTGAGACCTTTACCTCGTGCTGACTCATTCCAAATATCGTCCCTGGCGCGTCTGTGGCGTAGCGACTGCCCGCACTTATGTCGAGCTCGACATCAGGGCCAATGGCGTCACAACCCCGCGGAAGGACATCGTTATTGGCGTACATGACCATGCCGTCATCGTTTAAGGTCATGTTGTGGTGGGCGTGCTGGTCATGGTTCTGCGCGGCCAGCTCCTGAGTGGAAATCATGAGGCCGACTAATACTGCCGAAATGGCGCAGAGTTTATACACGAGCTCTACCGCGTTCGTCTCGGCAGCAGACTCGCAAACAGCACACCAAGGACGAGTGCCAGCACCAGCATCCGGGCGAGCATTAGCCAGTCTCTCCCCGGATCTGAAAACAGCCCTGGTGCGTAGGCTTCCCACACCGGAATTTCTTTGCGATAGAATGCCTCGGTGAAATAAGGGGCATATGAGGTGCCGAGGGTTTTGGGCCAGCCCGCTTCATCCAGATATTCGTTGTAGACAATCGCGCTGATATTGCCGCCGGGGCCTATGCCATCTGTTGTCACGCCACTATATTGGTGGTCGTGATAGGGCCAGATTCCCGAACCATAGGAGTGGGTGCCGTCGTCGGTGGTATTCAGTTCCAGGTCGACGCGCTGGGAGGTGGCTAGCCAGACAACATCTTGTGGTGCCTGAGTGCTCGCTGGTCGTGCGACGCCATCGCGATGGGTGACGGTAAATTTGTGGCCGTGGGTGTGTAAAGCGATGCCCTTTGCGCCACCATTGACTACGCGTAGTTTGGTCTTCTCATTCGGGCCGGTAACGATCAAGGACTCGCGGAAAGTGTAGGGAAATGAACGGCCGTTGAGTACAAAGTAATCCGGTGTGGCATCGGTAATGTCGTACTCGCGGTGCATCGATCGGGTTATCAATCGAGGGTCGTTACTTTGCTGTATGCGTTCGCCCAACTGTTTATCCAGATCCAGATAGTGCAGATCGTACTCGCGCTCATAGTTCTCGGAAACGGCTACACTGCTGGAGCGAACCAGACCGGCGCCGATGTTCATGGTCTGCAGCCAGTTATTGGGACGATTTTCTTCGATAATAAATAGACCCTGCAAGCCCATCATTACATGAACATGGGGCTGTACATGGCAGTGATAAAACATGGTGCCGGCGGTGCGCGGAGTGAGTTCATAACTACGCGATCGACCCGGCATGACCGGAACCTCGCTGGTCAGGGGTACGCCATCATTACCTTCGCCGTCGGCGTCGACAAAGCCGTGGTCGGCACCATGCAGGTGCAATGTATGCGGCATGTAATGTGTGTTTTCCAGGGTGATCGTGACCTTGTCTCCCTGCTCAACCCGAATTGCCGGGGAGGGTAGACGTAAACCTGACTTAGCGATGTTGGATTCGAAGTTTTCTGTAGCCATGCCAATGAACTTGGGTGCGAACACCCACAGTCCAGGTGTGATGCCGGGAGCAATTGCGAACTGGGTAACGGGCCCGGCCAGTTCTGCTGAGGAACCATTGAGCTCTACAACCTCGAGACGAATGTGGATTTCGTCGGGATCGCCATCGCCATCCAGGTCGCGGCCTTTGGTGACTGCATCGCGAGCAAGTCCGCTCTGCATCAGCGTGTGGTTGCCGACATTGTTGCTGCCCTTAACAAAGGTGGCGACTGTCCAGGGGTTGTCGGCGGAGCAGGCTGAGGCAGCGCCAACGTTTACGCCCTCGATTTGACGTGCCTGCCGCCAACCAGCAAGGTCCGGTGGGCAGGCCATTTCGGATTCCTGGTCTACGTAACTTATGGATTCGGGAAGACCGCGAAAAGAAGAGGCGCCGATCCATTTGCTGAGCTGGACACGGACGGGTTCGGGGTACCACTGCGGCGGGACTGCAAGCAGTGCCAACAGTACCAGTGCCAGTCGTGGCACTCGAGACCGCATCAAGAGCGCTTCACCCACCAACGCCGAGCCATGACGATGATGGGAACCGACAGTAGTAGAATACCGACGACTGTCCAAAAATCAAAAAATGTACCATCGACCTGAAAAGGGAAAACCGAGTGATACATCTCGCCGGTAGTAGGGTGGGGTGCTGTTACGACGCCTATATACCACCCGCTGGTATCGAAGGTGTGCTCAATGGTGAGTTGGCCTGCGGCGTGGATACCGCCTTGCTGGTAGAACACGGTTTGCGCTTCCAGGTCGTCGATTGTTTGAATGTCCTGCCATTTTGTGAACTGGCCCCGTTGGGTAGCGTCGCGAAGAATTCTAAAGTCTACTGGTACCTCGCGCAGCGAGTCGTGTAGATAGTCGAGTACAAATAGGGTTTGACCGACGTCGGGAAGATCTTCACAGAACTCCTCGTTGCCATTGGTTTCGGGTTGGTAGATGGTAAAGTGGGCGGTGTAAAAACCAATTTTGATCATGCAGCTGCCCGCTTCACCAATCACTCCCCCGGCGGCCCCGACCCTTTGACAGATCATTGCCAG
>JBLHKV010000175.1:0-8371 GCA_047618115.1 Halieaceae bacterium
CTCATCTATTGGGTTATTGCTCTGCCGCGCCGAGTAGGTATTACAACAGCCTTTTGTATTGGCATTTTGCTGGATGTGCTGGAGGGCGCCACCTTTGGCCAAAATGCCCTGGCATTGGTGGTGGTAGCCTACTTTGCTTCGCTGGTGCATCAGCGGCTGCGTATGTTTGTACTTTGGCAGCAAGCCACTATGGTTTTTGTATTGATAGGCATAAACCAATTAGTGTGCCAGTGGGTACATACCATGTCGTCTCTTGGCGATCAGAATCTTGCATTTTTGCTGCCTGCGTTCGCGAGTGCTCTATTCTGGCCGTGGATCTTTATTAGTCTGCGACACTATCGCCGACAGTTTCAGGTTCAATAAAGATGGCACCATTAATACTTGCGTCCGCGTCGCCCCGACGTCGTCAGCTGCTAAGTCAAATAGGTGTAGAGTTTGTTGTGCACAGCGTCGATCTGGATGAATCTCCACTGGAAGGTGAGCTGGCCAGCGATTATGTTGTCAGACTAGCATCCGCCAAGGCATCGCTTGCCGCCGTGGAACTGGGGTCGGAGGAAGGTTCAAGAGTAATCTTGGGGGCCGATACAGCGGTCGTGCTCGACGGCGACATACTCGGCAAACCGCTAGATCGTCGCGATGCGTTGGCGATGTTAGCGCGTCTCAGCGGGCGTGAACACGAGGTGGCAACTGGTCTTGCTGTGTATGCTGACGGCGCTATTAAAAACGCTCTGAGCGTGACACGGGTCAAGTTTCGGGCCTTAAGTAACGATGAGTGCTCAGCTTATTGGCGATCCGGTGAACCGCTGGACAAGGCGGGTTCTTATGCTATTCAGGGTCTGGGAGCAATTTTTGTGGAGTCGATCAATGGCAGCTATTCTGGAGTAGTGGGCTTGCCGTTGGCCGAGACTTGGGCGTTACTGCGGTCCGCAGGGGTTGCGCATCCGCTGTATAGTGACTTGATTCCGCGCGAGATTACGCTTTGATTGGGAACGCTTTGCAACTCTTCGACTCTAAAGGCTCTTCTGGTCTGCTAGTACCCAAAAGGACTGTGGTTTGAGAAAGTGGGTTTTCAAGAAATTAGTCAGCGGGTTTTGGATCACCGCCGTCACGATAGTTGTAGTCGTAGCCTTCTACGTCAGCGTCGGACGCTATGTGGCATCGGTACTCCCTGACTTAAAGCAGGAAATTCTCGCGCTCGCCAGTGATCAAACAAATTGGGAAGTAGAGGTCGATACGGTTAATGGAAGTTGGGAGGCCTTTGCCCCGTCGGTAGTCTTAGAGGGTATGAGGCTAATGAGCTTTGACCGCAGCGAAAAGCTGCTCGAGGTGAGTAGCGTAGAGTTAGGGTTGGATCTCTGGTCGAGTATTGTAGATGGTTCACCCCGATTCCGTATTGCTCGGGTAGTGGGAATGAACCTGGAAATACATGAAGATGCACGGGGAGGATGGCAAGTCCCCGGTTTTGAGTCTGGAGGCTCCGGCGAGTTAGACGCTGTGCTGCGGGCTTTACTCAATGTACAGAGGCTGGAACTCATCGATATATCGCTGACTGCACGGCCGCTGGTGGGCGAGCCCCAGACCCTACGACTGGGTGCGAACATAGAACGAGAGGATGATTTCCGACGGTTGCACCTCGGGATGAACAGCGAAGAGACAGGCACTTCGATCTCTGTATTAGTAGAGGGTATTGGCGATCCGCTTGTTCCAGAATCGCTCTCTGCTCGCGGGTATGTTGCGATCAACACTGATGATGCCCGTGTCGTTACTCCGTTTCTTTCGGCCGAATCGCCTCACCCACAAAGCGGTGCGCTGAGCACAACTGTCTGGGTGAATTGGGATGGTGAAGAGGGCGATTTTACACTGGAAGCGACCGGCTCAGATCTAAAACTGGAGTGGCCCGGAACCAGACGGACGCCGGCAGAGGTGGAGAACTTGGCGTTCGTCATGAGCGGCAACTATGGTGACGATGGTAGTCATTTGAGACTCCACGAGGGATCGATTAAATGGCAAAAGCAAACGTTTGAATTACCGCAGATTCAGCTCGATCAAACATCATTTGAGATCCATGCACGGATCGCTGCGCTCGAATTGCAGCAGACCAGTCATGCTCTGCAACAAAGCCAACTCATATCGGAAGTCACTCAGGAATTGTTGATTGAACACAATCCGGTGGGGAGGCTGGAGGCAATACAGATAGATCTCTTGCTTTCCGAAGGGAACGTCTCAAATTGGCAGTATCGAAGTAATTTGGTTGATCTGGGAGTTACTGCTGTCAAAGCAATTCCCGGTGTAAAGAACGCCTCTGGGTATGTTGAGATCTCGGCTGTTAGTGGTCGACTCGACCTCGATAGCACGGATATCGAGCTTAGTTTTCCGCGTGTGTATTCACATGACCTTGGCTTTGATTCCCTGCTTACCCAACTGAGATGGGAGGTCAGCGACGAGCAGTTTGAGCTTCGATCGGGGCCGATCATAGCCGAGGCGGAAGAGGGACCGGTACGAGCTTTGTTTGGCCTTTCACTGGCCAGGGGTTTGGAGTCAACCGGGCCTGAAATGAATCTCATGGTCGGCTTAAAAGACACCAATCCAAGCTATCGATCCAAGTACCTTCCCTACACACTTAGCGATGGCCTGTTGAATTGGCTGGAGACCAGTATAGAGGGTGGGTTAGTCAGCGAGGGTGCGTTTTTGTGGCGCGGCGCACTGCGCAAGGATTTGGTCGCGCATCGAACTGTCCAATTATTTTTCGACGTTATCAATACCAGTCTGATTTACGATCCAGCTTGGCCGAAACTGGAAGAGCTGGATGGACTGGTGGTAGTAGACGATTCCGAAGTGACGTTGACTACCAGCAAAGCCAGGATTCTCCAGACTCCCGTGACAAAAGCCCGGGTAACCCTGGCTCCGGAGCGGGATTCCAAATTGATGTTACGAGTGGACGCCGAAACTCTAGGTCGCGCCGAGGATGGCTTACAGGTGGTCAATGAGTCCGCGCTGCGCGATATCGTAGGCGATACTTTCAAGGGTTGGAAGCTCGATGGGCAGTTGCGTACTCGTTTACGGTTGGGCCTGGACCTGGGAGGGGGCGGCCAGCTCCCTGAAATTGATCTCTCGACAACCTGGAGTGATGTTGATCTGGAGATTCCGGAACTGGGCTTACGAGTTGAACAGTTAACCGGGGACCTGTTGTATAGCTCTAAGGCGGGTTTCAGTGAACGCGATCTGGGTGGTTTGCTCTGGGGTGAGCAGTTGGTCGTGGATGTACAGCATACGCTTGAAGACGATCGTCCGGGGCCGCTGGATATCAATTTTGGTGGCGAGGTAGATAGCGCTGATGTGCGTGAGTGGCTCGGATTGGATTTATTGAAATTCGTGGATGGCAAGACCAGCTTTGACGCCAGGTTGACAGTTTCGTCTGGCATCGGTACACGCTTCATTCTGGATAGTGATCTGCAGGGTTTAAGCTTTGATGCGCCGCTGCCAATATCCAGCTCCGACGATAGCCCCAGGTCTTTAAGGGTGGAAATGCCGCTGGGTAAACAACAACAGTCAATGGAGCTGACACTCGATGATAGTCTGAAGATGCACCTCCTGTTGCAAGGTAGAGAATATCTGGGCGGAGCCATTCAGTTTGGTGCTACAGCCGATTTGGATAGTTTAGTGACAGCAGGACTACTGAACATATCCGGTAGTCTCGATGAGCTCGAGGTTAGCCAGTGGCAGGAATTTATACGTAGCTACCTGGTTGGTGAAGACAGATCAGGTGATGTTATCTCTGCAGATGGAAGCGGCGTAGCAGTGATTATTAATGATTTATCCATCGCCAGCCTGCGAGGCTTTGGTCAAACGTTTGAGGATGTCGTACTGAGTGGACGCCAGGACGCACAGGGCTGGTATTTTGAGGCGGAGACGGACTGGATGCGTGGTGGACTCGACTGGACAGAGGAAAGTATAGAATTAGCGCTCGATCGCATTGATCTGGATGGCCTCATCGGCAACTTGAGCAACGACGTATCGGTGGTGCTAACTCAGGACGAACGATTGCCTGCAATGACAGTTTCCATTGCCGAACTGGAGCGGTCTGGCAAGGATATAGGAAGCCTGAATTTTAACCTTGCCGATGACGGTAAGACTGTAACTGCTGCGAAGCTCTCCGGAGAGTTGTACGGGCTTAAAATGTCACCATCAGATGAAATAGAGCTTGTTTGGAGTAATCGAGACGAGTTGCCATTTTCCCGGATCAAAGGGCAGATTGGCTTCGATGACTTTGGGGATGTGCTCGACCACTTCAATTATGAACGGTTCTTACAGACCAGCACCGGAAGCGTTGATCTGGATTTGACCTGGCCCGGATCACCCTTTGATGCAAAGAGTAAAACCCTTAACGGCACGCTCGGTTTTAGTACGGGCACAGGTGCATTTCTAAAAACTTCCAACGCTGCATCGGGGACGTTAAAAGTCTTGGGAGTGTTGAATCTTGCCGGTTTCGTCCAACGTGCAGATCTGAGTATTGGTTCACTTTTTTCCTCCGGTATCAGTTTTGATGACTCGCGCGGCGGCATTAGTTTTTCAGATGGCGTGTTAGAAATTGGCAGCATAGATGTAAATGGTCGTGCGAGTAGCTTTGATTTTGCCGGTTCGCTCGACCTACAGGAAGAAATTATTGGTGGTGAATTAGTCGTTACGCTACCCATTGGTAGCAATCTCCCCTGGATGGCAGCTGTGGTAGCCGGGCTGCCAATTGCCGCAGGAGTTTTTGTGGTGAGCAAGGTATTCCAGAACCAGGTAGACAGTCTCTCTAGCATTGTCTATGAAGTGGCTGGCCCTATGAGTGAGCCTCGGGTAGTAACCAAGAAAATATTCGATAATTCCCGTAGTAAGAACCAAGCAGTGGTAACTACTCCAGATCCTTGAGGTAGCGAAATAGTTTACGTGCGGCGGATGGGGGTTTACTGGCCTTCTTCTCGCGAAGAGCCTGTTGTATCAGGCTACGCAAGTGTTGCCTGTCGGCTAACGGGTGTTGATTCATTATTTCTTCCACGCCTGCGAGCCCGTCTTTGATTGCCCGATCTCTAAGCTCTTCGAGCTCGTGAAAGCGGTGTGACTCTTCACGGTGCCCAAGGGATATAGAGTCCAAGCCCTGTTGAAGCACTTGCGTGTCCGTGTATCTCATCAGTTTCCCGATATACTGAAGCTGCCTTCTTCGGCCCTCTCTGCTGTTGATTCTCCGGGCTACAATTATCGCGTCGCGCAGGTCTTCATCCGGAATAGAAAAAGCGGTAAATGTGCCATGATCCATGGCGACTATTTTCTCACCCAAGTTCTGGAGCGCAAGCATTTCGCGTTTAAGCTCGCTTTTGCTTGGTGGTGTTAGTTCTTCTTCAGACCAGTCTTCGTTAGTTGTCATGCGTAAAATACCGTGGCCAAGCCAAGAAAAGACATAAAGCCCACAACATCAGTCACTGTCGTCAAGACGACGCTACCGGCGAGTGCGGGATCAATGCCCATGCGCTTCAATGTCAAAGGTATTAGCGTACCGGCCATTGCCGCCACCACCAAGTTGATTGCCATAGCCATAGCCATAATAGCGCCGATCAACCAGTCAGAGAACCACAGCGATGCCGCCACAGCTGCAACTAATGCCCAAAGTGAGCCATTGAATATACTCACGAGAAATTCACGATTCAACAGCCAGCGGCTGTTATTGCGGTCGATATGGCCTAGCGCCATCCCACGAACTACCACGGTCAATGTTTGTGACCCCGCGACGCCGCCCATGCTAGCAACCACTGGCATCAAAATAGCGAGAGTCACAACTTTATCTATAGTGCCTTCGAATATGTTGATGACTGCTGAGGCGATAAAGGCAGTGATCAGGTTTATACCCAGCCAAATGGCTCGTCTCGGTGTGGTCTTGAGAGCGGGTGCAAAAGTATCCTCGTCCTCATCCAGACCCGCCATACTCATGAGGGAGTGATCGGCGTCTTCGCGGATTACGTCGACCACGTCGTCAATGGTAATGCGTCCGGCTAATCGACCATCCTCATCAATAACCGGTGCTGATACCCAATTATTTCGTTCGAATAGTTGGGCCACCTTGCTGTCGGACATGTGTGCCGGGATTGCCTGCAGGTCCTGTTGCATGATTTCGCAGACTTGAGCACGCGGGTCAGATACCAAAATTGTGCTAAGCGGTAGTAGCCCGATGTATATATCGCCCCTGTCGACAACGATCACGCTGTCGGTGATATCGGGGATCTCCCGGTGACGCCTAAGGTATCTCAATACCACGTCTACAGAGATATTGGACCTGACCGTAATAGTGTCCGTATTCATCAGACCACCGGCGGTATCCTTCGGATAGGTCAGGACTTGCTCAACTCGTTGTCTATCCTGCAGGTCCATTTGCTGTAGGACTTCGGCTATCTCATGATTGGGAAGCTGCTGGAGAATATCCGCTATATCGTCTGTTTCGAGGCCTTCTGTGATGGCGAGGACCTCGCTGGTGTCCATATCACTGAGAAACTTCGAGCGAATATCATCGGGCAATTCATGGAGGATTTCACCCTCTTGCTCGAGTGCTATCATTTGCCAGATGAGGTTTCTGGACTTCGGTGGACTGCATTCCAGAAGGTGTGCAACATCCGCTGCAGACATAGTGCCTAGCACGGAGCGGGCGTCGTCGAACGCTTCGCACTCCAGAGCCGCGATCAGCTTGTCGTGCAGGTCTACTGGCACGTTTTCGGCTTTGGGGGGCATATGAGGTTTATTTTTCCTGACTAGTGAGGCGATGTTCCGTGCTGAATGTTATTCATCTTCATCGAAGCGGTTTTCGATAAGGGCGACCAGCGCGGCGACCGTTTCGACCTCATCGCTGCCATTGACTTCCAGATTCAGTATTGTGCCGCGCCCGGCGGCAAGCATCATGACGGACATAATGCTTTTGGCATCTACAAGGTCGCCATCTTTACCTACTCTAACCGAGCTGGCAAAAGCCGATGCGCAGCTCACGAATTTGGCCGCAGCTCTGGCGTGTAATCCCAGCTTGTTTGCAATAGTGATTTTTTGGTTCAGCATCTAAGTCTACATTTAGCCTGGGGCAGAAGTTCCTGAATTTAGCTCTCGGTGGCGAATCAACACGTGATTATCGTTCGCCGAAAATTGCTGGCGTAGATTTTCTACCACATATACTGACCGATGTTGTCCGCCAGTACAACCGATGGCTATGGTGATATAGCTTCGGTTGTTTTGCTCGTAGCGGGGCAGCCAGTTTTGTAAAAACTGGCTGATATCATCCAGCATTTCCTGGACTAGGGGCTCGCTACCAAGAAAATCAATAACCTCGGTTTCCATGCCCGTCTTGGTGCGCAGGTCTGGTATCCAGTGGGGATTGGGTAGGACCCGAACATCAAATACGATGTCGGCATCGGTCGGAACGCCACGTTTAAATCCGAATGACTGGAAGAGTATCGACATACGTTTTGGCGTTCTTCCTACCAGCCGTTCGCGAATGACATTGCGCAACTCGTAAATTGTCATGTCACTGGTATTCATGGTCAGCGACGAAGCGCGTGCGATGGGCTCCAGTAGCTCAAGTTCGCTTTCGATAGCTTCTGCCAAAGGGGTGTTGGCATTGCTCAAGGGGTGTCTTCGACGAGTCTCGCTAAACCGCTTTAGCAGGCTGTTTTCATCGGCATCCAGGTACAGGATATCGACAGAAAGGTTCTCGGGAAGTGAGGATATCAGCTCTGGAAACCTACTGAGATCCTTCCATGCGTTGCGCGCATCGATACAGACCGCGAGTTTTTGATAAGTCGGCGACTCATTGTCGAAAACCTGTTCCACCAAGGCGGGCAACAGGGCTGCAGGCAGGTTGTCGACGCAATAGTAACCCTCGTCCTCGAGTAAATTCAGGGCTGTGGATTTGCCTGAACCCGACCTGCCACTAATAACGATTAGTCTCATTGTAGATCAGCGCTGTTCAGGTGGTTGCCGCAGTGATCCCACTGAGTAAAGCTGTGGTGCACCGATACAATTCTTCCTTGGTGGTCGCCGCACGAATCAACTCGCGATTGTCCGAGTTGCTAAATATCTTGGCCAGCGTGGCGAGAATATCCAAGTGCTCCTGGTGAGCTTGTTCGGGAACCAGTAGTACGAAAATAGTATCGACGGGTTGGCCGTCGTGCGCATCAAAATTCACTGGCTCGGCTAGCGTTATGAGTGTTCCGATAGGTTGCGGGCAGTTTGCTATTCGGCAATGTGGAATTGCAATGCCGTGTCCCATCGCGGTGCTACCCAGGCGTTCGCGATTATTCAGGGCCGAAAAAACCTCAGCTTCCTCTAAGTAGGCCTGATCTGTTGCGATAATTTT
>JBLHKV010000176.1:0-8367 GCA_047618115.1 Halieaceae bacterium
ATTGAGAATGAAAAGATCTCCCTGGTTGCTGGCGTGACCGACGACCTGACTGGTCGGGTGAAAGCAGGTGATCTGATGCGGGAAATGGCTGGGCGCCTGGGAGGCAAGGGTGGTGGTCGGCCCGATATGGCACAGGGCGGCGGATCTGACGTGGGCGCATTGGCAACTGTGCTGGCTGCAGTGCCCCAATGGGTTGAAGCACAGTGTTAATATGATCCCGATTGGTGTTTAATACGAGGTTTTTTATTTGGGGCCTGTTTTGGCCAAAAGTGGTATGAGCTTAATCGTCCAAAAATTCGGTGGGACCTCTGTAGGCAGCATCGAGCGCATCGAGCTGGTTGCAGATAAGATCAGCGTTTTTCGCGAGAAGGGACACGACTTGGTTATCGTGGTGTCCGCCATGAGCGGCGAAACCAATCGGCTGATTGGACTAGCGAGCAAGATTGAGGAGCATCCTACCCTACGCGAAATGGATGTATTAATGAGTACCGGTGAACAGGTCACCGCTGCTTTATTGTGCATGGCCCTTAACAAGCGTGGCTGTGCAGCCAAGAGCTACAATGGTGGCCAGGTCAGAATTCTTACCGATAGTGCGCACACCAAGGCCAGAATTAAAGAGATTGATGATGAGCGTATACACGGAGACCTGGCCGAGGGTCGAGTCGTAGTCGTCGCAGGATTTCAGGGTGTCGATGCGAACGGCAGTATTACAACCCTGGGGCGTGGCGGCTCGGACACCACTGCTGTTGCACTGGCGGCGGCGTTGAAAGCCGACGAGTGCCAGATATATACCGACGTCGATGGGGTGTACACAACAGATCCCAGAGTCGTAGATTCCGCACGTCGACTGGATCACATTACCTTTGATGAAATGCTTGAAATGGCCAGCATGGGTTCAAAGGTGCTCCAGATTCGCGCAGTGGAGTTTGCTGGGAAATACAATGTCCCTTTGCGTGTCCTGCACAGCTTTCAGGACGGGCCAGGTACCCTGATCACACTAGAGAGCCAGAGCGACATGGAAACACCTACAATTGCCGGTATCGCCTTCAATCGCGATGAAGCCAAATTAACCATACTGGGAGTACCCGATACACCCGGAGTCGCCTACAAAATACTCGGGCCGATCGGCGAGGCGAATATTGAGGTCGATGTTATCGTGCAAAATATTGCCGAGGACCATAGCACCGACTTTACATTCACTGTGCACCGAAATGATCTGGCCAAAGCAGAGGCCATTATGAATAGGGTGGCTGACGAATTAAGCGCGAGAGAAGTGCGGACAGACAGTAAGATTGCAAAAATATCTATTGTTGGTGTTGGAATGCGGTCCCATGCAGGTGTGGCAAGCAAAATGTTTAAAGCGCTTGCCGATTCAGCCATCAACATCCAGATGATCACGACGTCTGAGATCAAAATTTCCGTGGTGATAGATGAAAAATATTTGGAACTGGCGGTACGCTCGCTCCATTCTGCTTTTAATCTCGATATTGAGCATGAAAAGGCAGGATAGGTCCCGATAAGTGGGAAATAAGCAAAGTTAATGATTTTATTTTGAAGGATTCTGGACGATACTGTTAAAGCAACAGTTACTCTGCCTACCGGTGCAGGGTAGCATCGGTGCAATTCCATACCGCAGGAGACGTTTAATGTCACTGCGAATGGTGCCAGGAGGCATGCCATGCTGATATTGACACGAAGAGTAGGTGAGACCTTGATGGTCGGTGATGAAGTCACCGTTACCGTGCTTGGGGTCAAAGGTAACCAGGTTCGACTCGGGGTCAATGCGCCCAAGCACGTCGCAGTGCATCGCGAGGAAATATATAATCGCATCCAGAGTGAAAGTGAAAGTGAAGACGAAGACGAAGGTCGAGGCAACGAATAATCGTTTATCTCAGCCACTCTTTTACCCCGGCGATAACAATCTAGTAATTCTCTGAATTCAGAGACTCACGTCTCTATGATTATATAGCGATTATGCCGCGCTCTGGAGAGGTGGCCGAGTGGCTGAAGGCGTGCCCCTGCTAAGGGTATATCTGGGAAACTGGATCGAGGCGGGCGGCGTACCGATTCGACAGAACGCGATTTAGCGTTTTGGACGCCCGTAGCGCAGCGAGGACGCCCGTAGGATCACAACAGGCTGTAGCCTGATGTGATCAATCCCCGCCCACAATATTTCCAAAAAATATCCCATTCCTGTGCTCTTCACTCTGTATGAATTAACAACTGTTGTGGTACTATGCCGCGCTCTGGAGAGGTGGCCGAGTGGCTGAAGGCGTGCCCCTGCTAAGGGTATATCTGGGAAACTGGATCGAGGGTTCGAATCCCTCCCTCTCCGCCATAATTTGTAAAAGCCCCGTTGGGGCTTTTTTTTGGTTTATCGCTACCTCCCTGACTTCTATAAATCTACCCAGTCAGCTAGAGGTCTGTTGACTTTTCTGCTGAGAATTCGCTGATGGTTTCGCTGACCCCCTTTCATATCGCAGTACAGGTGCGCAATATCGCCGAAGCGCGAGTATTTTATGGACAACGGATGGGCTTGCCTGAAGGCAGGTCCAGTGAGAACTGGATAGACTTCAACATGTACGGTCATCAGTTTGTTGTTCATCTAAATGCCGCGTTGGGCGCCGAGGGAAGCATCTCCCAAATCAGTAATTCCGTCGATGGACACGGTGTACCTGTGCCGCATTGTGGAGTGGTCCTGGAATTTCCAGACTGGGAAGTACTGGCAGATCAGATGAGAATTGCCGGTCAGGTTTTCGTTATTGAGCCCTATATTCGCTTCGCGGGAGAACTGGGCGAACAAGCTACTATGTTTTTCTGTGACCCGTCGGGAAATGCCCTCGAGTTCAAAGCATTTAGGGATATCAACGCCAGTTTGTTCTCAATGTAAGTATATCTTGAAATCTTAGCGCTAGATTGTGCACTGATGGCTAATGGAGTAGGGTGGCGATCATTTTTTTAAATCGACTGAACCTAGGAGCTATATATGCAGGTCAAGCTACTTCATAGAGCACTGTACTCGCTTGTTATTGTGATACTACCAGCCGTTTCGATGGCAGATAGTGACGCCGAGATTAGAAAGTTTGGTGGTTTGGAACTGGGGTGGGGTACTTTTTCTTTTGAGCAAAAAATTGACAAGAAAGTCGTTTTCCCGGTGGCAAACCTTACCGCGGGAATCGCCTATGAACGTTTCAGCCTTGCACTGAATGTCTCGGGGTCGATGTCCGACGCCGATGTGTCTGAGGAGGACTTCACCGGCACGGCGAGTCGCCGTGATTACGACCTGACTGCGGGTTATCAGGTTAATAGCAACATCAGTATTTTTGGTGGCTACAAAGACGGTAAAACTGATCTGGATGTGATCGGACGCGATGAAGATGAGCCATACGTTGGCAGCGAATTTTATAAGCAAAGTGGGCCATTTATAGGGGCCAATTTTGGTTGGAATTTCACCGATGCAGGTAAGCTCGATGTATCATTGGCTTATGCTAGTCTCGATGCCAAAAATCAATTTTTCGCAGACGGTGATGGTGCTGATGAGGGTGAAGAGCCCGAATTCGACGATATTACCGGGCGTAATAGTGGCGATAGTAGCGGCTATTCTTTTAATGTGAGCTGGACCATGCCTATCGGGGGCAATCTGCTGTTCAGAACAAAATTCAAACTTAACTCCTACGATCAGGATATCAATGTTCAGGGAGCGAAGTTCAATGGTATTGAGGAAGAGTCAGCGATGCTGCTGGTCGGCGTGATAGGTGTTTTCTAGGGCGTTTAGAAAGCTACGATATTAGGCACTTCCCGACTTTTTGGCGGGGAAAAATAAAAAGTTTCGACCAGTGAAGAGTGCTCCCAGGGCGTTTGCTGACGGCGAGTTTGCTTGAGCACGTCCTTGCGAACCTTTTTGAATAATGCCTCGGCAGTTTCAGCCTTGCCTATATGTCGTAGCAGGGCCTTAGTGTAGGTGCCATTGCGGCCCCTGCCATCATCGGCCACATTCCCGGGTTCGGTCGCATAGGCGACCAGAGTGCCTGGTGGAGCTTCTACCGGCGCTAATCCTCCTGCAAACTCTGAAAAGCCTTTATTCTCGCTAAGATCAATCCAAGCTAACCCTCGTGTTCCCTGCTTGTTCTCAGTGGTCATGAAGGGATTATTCCGGCAGGCGTCGAGAATAATAATATTTTGGTCGCTGTTTGAATTGCGTAGTGAGCTTAGTAAATCATTCATGGAATAGGCGATGTGCCGAATATCGTCTTCGCTGTTGATCTCGGCTGCGACCGGGATCAGGTAGTTGCTATTGCCCAACTGCACCGCGTGTCCTGCGTAATAGAAAAGGCTGACGGCATTTGTCTCGTCAATTGATTTGTAGAAGTCGACAACGGTAGTTCTAAGTTGCTCTGCTTCCTGGTCTGTTGCCAGTGTGACTTTGTAGCGTAATTTGCGGAGTTTTTTTGCCATATCCCGAGCATCGTTGGCGGGATTTTTGAGTGGTGAAAAGTCGTAGTCGCCGTTACCGATAATAAGCGCGTAACGGGGCAAGGCTTCCTCGTAGGCCAGCGTCATTGTTGTGGATAGCAACAGGCTAGTGAAGGCCAGCAGACGCAATACATTGATTGAGAACATGGTTTTGCTCTTCGGAAGAGTTTGTCAGCGTTAGTAATAACAGAATTGGTGACTTTCAGCTAATCGCCCGGTGCATAGTGTCCTAAACAGCCTATGGCGTTACAATTAGATCATTCTATCTATCAGGCATTCAATATGACCGTATATAGCAAACTATTGTCCGGATTTTTGTGTCTGGGTCTAGTTCAGGCACAGCTTACAGAAGCTAGCGAGTCGACGCAGTTGTTGTTCGGTGATACACACCTGCACACATCGTATTCTTTCGACGCCTATCTCAACAAGAATCAAACCGCCGATCCTGATACCGCATACCGCTGGGCCAAGGGCCTTCCGGTTATTCATCCTTACAATCGTGCTCGAGTTCAAATCAACACACCCCTGGATTTTCTAGTTGTATCGGACCACGCCGAATTAATGGGTGTGATAAGGGCTACTAATCTGGACATTGCCGAGGAAGATGACCTGGGTTTGTGGGGCAATTTCAAGCGCTGGTATGGGGTTATTGTTTTAGATCGAGCAATAGAGAGCGGGGAGGGTAGCGAAATATTCAACGCCCTGCTTCCAAAGTCTGCCTCACAGCCAGGTGGAGACCCCGTAGCTGACGCTGCCAATGAATTTGCAGACACTATTTACGGCGATACTTTGGCAACGGAAACCAACGCCTGGCACGAAATTGTCGATGCCGCCGAAAGGCATAATGCCCCCGGTGAGTTCACTACCTTTATCGGTTGGGAGTGGAGTTCGATTCCAACAGGGGCGAACCTGCACAGAATCGTTTTCACGCCAGACTCCGGCGACAAGGCCAAACAATTCGTGCCTTATGGCTCGGACCAAAGCCAATACCCTGAGGACCTCTGGCAATGGCTTGAAGAGACTCAGGGTCGCACCGGGACGCGCTTTCTGGCGATGCCCCATAATTCGAATATCTCCAAGGGCTACATGTACGCGGCAACTACTTTAAAGGGTGCTCCTATTACAGCGGAGTACGCCCGTGAAAGAATGCGCTGGGAACCGGTGTCGGAGATAACCCAGATCAAGGGTGATTCTGAGACTCACCCGAGTTTGTCTCCCAGTGATGAGTTCGCCGAATTTGAAACCTACGAGCATTACATCCAACAAGATCTGCAAGCTTATGCGCCCGTTGCGGCAGATTATGCAAGGTCGGCACTGCGCCTGGGTCTGGCCATAGAACAGCAAACTGGAGTCAACCCCTATCAGTTTGGCATGATTGGCTCAACCGATTCGCATTCCGGACTGTCCTCGGCTGAGGAGAACAATTTCTGGGGTAAATTTGCCCGCGATTCAACGCCGCAGACCAAGGTAAACGGCGATAGTGTAGGCGGTGGCAAGGTTACTGGGTGGAACATGTCAGCCTCCGGTCTTGCTGCTGTCTGGGCTAAAGATAATACTCGCGAGGAAATCTTTGCCGCCTTTAAGCGCAAGGAAGTCTACGCCACAACTGGTACACGCTTGCAGGTCAGGGTTTTTGGCGGTTGGAATTTTGACGAAACAGTCGTAGAAGCTGCAGATTTTGCAGCGATCGGTTATGAGCAAGGGGTACCCATGGGAGGTCAGCTGGGTGCACAAACTGGCGATACACCCACGCTGGCGCCTCAAATGATGATTCACGCTTTGAGAGACCCCAACGACGCCACTCTCGACAGGATTCAGGTGATCAAGGGCTGGGTTGACCTAGCCGGCACAGAACACGAAAAGGTCTATAACGCAGCGTGGTCAGGTGATCGTCTGCTTAGCGGCGGGGGGAAATTGCCTGCTGTGGGAAATACGGTCGATCTCAGCACTGCAAAATATGATAACAGTATCGGTGCGGAACAACTTTCTGTGATATGGACCGATCCAGATTTTGATCCGCAGCTACGAGCATTTTACTACGTGCGAGTGCTGCAGATTCCCACACCGCGCCATTCCCTTTACGATGGGATCGCGCTGCAATCCGAGATACCCGAGGAAGGCCCACCAACCTTACAGGAAAGAGCTTATACCTCACCTATCTGGTACTCCCCAAAGGAATAGATCATGGCACAACACCAGGAGGCGTTAAAGGATTCGAAATATTGTCCGTTGTGGCACGACCAGGACATTCGTCCAGAAGTGCTGCCCGCGCTAAACGAGGACCTAAGCTGTGAGCTACTGATAGTCGGCGGAGGGTTTACCGGCCTCTGGGCGGCGCTGCAGGCTAAAGAACGAAAGCCGGATGCAGACATCATACTGATTGAAAGAACCTTTGTGGCCGATGGTGCGTCGGGGCGCAACGGTGGTTTTCTCGATTCGAGTTTGGCCCACGGTGAGGCTAATACCGACCATCATTTTCCTGGCGAAGCTGATGAGTTAGACGTATTGGGTGAGAAAAACCTAGAGGAATTACTCGATAGTCTTGAGCGGTATGGCATAGATGCACGCTATGAAAATGTCGGGGAGACTGCGGTCGCGACTAACCAGGGCTCTGTGCAACGTCTCCAGGCACGCTATGAGCAGAAGAAGGCGGATGGTGAAGACGTCGTATGGTTTGATCAGGACGCTATGCGTGCCGAAGTCAATTCGCCCACTTACCTGGCAGGCTTGTGGCACCGCGGCGGCAACTCCGGACTGGTAGATCCGGCGCGCATTTGCTGGGGTTTAAAGAAGGTTATTATTTCTCTGGGCGTCCGAATTTTTGAGAACACTAGTTTAGAAAAGATCGCGCCAGTGAGTAAAACCAGTATGAAATCTGTCTGCAGCGGAGGCGTTATAGAAAGTGATAAAGTTTTGATGGCGACTAATGCTTATCGCAATCCACTGGGAAGGGTCGGCAGAGCAACTATTCCCGTATGGGATTACCAAATCGCAACAGAACCACTGAATGCAGAGCAGTTGAAGTCAATTGGTTGGCATAAGTCTCGGCACGCTCTCGGGAACGATGCCAATATGTTTCACTACTACCGAATGACGAAGGACAATCGGATCACCTTCGGCGGTGGCGGGGCAGTTCGGTATTATTTTAATAAAGGTACCGGTGAAGATTGTGCGGATATTCCCGAACGATTTGATCAGTTGGCAAAAGAGTTCTTTGAGACTTTTCCTCAATTGAAGGGCGTAAAATTCAGCCATCGATGGGGCGGCATTATTGCCACGTCGACACGTTTCTGTATGGTGCCGGGCGTAGCCTATGATGGTCGCGTGGCCTGGGCAGTTGGCTACACAGGTTTGGGGGTTGCCGCGTCTCGTTTTGGTGCTCGAGTGGGCATCGAATTGTTGGGCTACCAGCCGAGCAAAATTTTGGAAATGCAGTTTGTTAAAAGAACACCAATGCCTTGGGTCCCCGAACCGCTGCGCTGGGTTGGCGTAAGATTGACACAACTCGCCCTCGTCAAGGCCGATCGAAATAACGGTAAACGCGGCTTGTGGCTGAAGTTTTTGGATATGCTCAATATGGGTTTTACGTGTTAGCGCTACCAAAATAGGGGTGTAATGGATGAGATTCAAAAAGATGTCTATTAGCACAGTTATTGCATTTGTAACGCTAGCGATATGCTCAGCGAGTATAGCCGCAGATAGACAGGCCCAGTATTCGCCCAACCTGAACAAAAGCTATGCCAGTAATCTTTACTGGGGCGACACCCACCTGCACACCTCGCTGTCTACAGATGCAGGCGCTGCCGGCAACCGCCTGGGCCTTGATGAAGCTTATATTTTTGCCAGTGGGGGCGAAGTCAAATCCTCGCGTGGTCACAGAGCTCGCCTTTCCCG
>JBLHKV010000177.1:0-8294 GCA_047618115.1 Halieaceae bacterium
GTTACTGCTGCGCAAGTAGCGCTGCGCATCTTCGTAGAGTTGTTGCTCGGAACTGTCTACACTGGGCTCATCGTCGTTGCCTGAACAGGCAACCATAAATACAGCCAGTAGGAGCACAAAAATTTGTTTGGGGAATGCCATTGATTACTTCCAGAAAAAAACGGGTCGCTGCAGCTGCAGTTCAAGTTGGCTATTTAACCACAGAGCGGCCTGCTCATAAACTCTGCATGAGTGGGAAAATCAGTTATGTCTGAACAGATAGATCTTACCGGGCAGATAGATGACGCTCTGTCGGGCAGTAGGTTGGACGTTGCGGCCGCGCAATTGTTCCCGCAGCACTCGCGTTCGCGCCTGCAAGGCTGGATAAAGTCCGGAGAATTGCAGGTAAACGGCGCTACTCGACGGACCCGGGATCGGGTGGTCACTGGCGAGCTCGTCGAGATCCGGGCAACGGTGGAAGACGACGTGACCTGGCAGCCAGAGGAGCTGCCGCTGGATATCGTCTACGAAGATGAAGCTTTACTGGTATTGAACAAGCCCGCTGGACTGGTAGTGCACCCCGCGGCGGGTAATCGCAGCGGCACCTTACTTAATGCTCTGTTGTATTACGACCCCGGACAAGCCGCTCTGCCAAGAGCTGGTATTGTCCACCGGCTGGATAAGGACACAACGGGGTTAATGGTTGTGGCGAGGACCCTGGAGGCACACACCCACCTGGTTAATCAATTGCAGGAACGTTCGGTGCATCGAGAATATCTTGCGGTGGTCAATGGTTGGGTAACTGGCGGGGGGCGGGTCGAAAAGCAAATTGGGCGCCACGCGGCGCAGCGCAAGAAAATGGCGGTAGTAGAACACGGTGGTAAGCCCGCTATTACACACTATCGTGTCGAGCGGCGTTTCGCTCATTACACGGCACTGCGAGTCGAGCTGGAAACAGGGAGAACCCATCAAATCCGCGTCCATATGGCACATATTAAGTATCCGTTGGTGGGTGATCCCAGCTATGGAGGAAGACCGCGAGTTCCGCGGGGGGCAGATCAGGATTTAATAGACGCATTGCGAAATTTCCCCAGACAGGCACTGCACGCACGCAAACTGTCTTTGGTACACCCGGCCAGCGGTGATCAAATGACGTGGCACGCCCCGGAACCAGAGGATCTGAAGCAGCTCTTGCAGACCTTGCAAGAATTCGACCCCAGTGACTGAAACGGCAATGTTGCTTCCGGTGGCGTGGCCGGCTCCGGCCAATATTCGCGCAGTGGTCAGCACCAGACGCGGCGGCGTTAGTTCTGGGGTGTATCGCAGTCTCAATTTGGGTCTGCACGTGGGTGATGAGGAGACGCTGGTGGCGACAAACCGCCAGCGAGTTGTAGAGTGTTTGAATCCGGGCCTGTCTTTGCAGTGGCTGGATCAGGTACACGGCTCGGAAGTGGTTGTTGCAAATTCACTGGGAGAGCGCCCGCAGGCGGATGGTTGCATCAGTAATTGTCCCGGATTGGCCTGCGTGGTTATGAGTGCCGATTGTCTGCCGCTGTTGCTTTGCAGCGAAGATGGGTCCGTTGTCGCTGCAGCCCATGTCGGTTGGCGCGGACTGGTTGCAGGTATTATTGAAGCTACGCTGGTGAAGCTTTTGGACAGCTATGCTCCACGCCCGGCAAACTACATGGCGTGGCTGGGTCCCGCGATCGGGCCGACGGCCTTTCAGGTGGGTGAGGAGGTTCGCGAGGCGTGTCTGGACGCGGTTGGCGCAGGTCGTCATGCCCGGGTGGCAGCTGCCTTTAAAGACGTGGATGGATTTTTATACGCCGACCTTTATAGTCTCGCTAGTGAGCGCTTACTTGCGCTCGGCGTGGCGCGTGTCTACGGTGGAAACCACTGTACGTATTCGGACCCGACACTCTTCTACTCCCACCGCAGAGACGGACCGACGGGACGTATGGCGAGCCTGATTTACCTTAGTTGATCTGGATCAAAGACTGACTCGGTTCCGCCGCTGCCCCTTGAAAAACAGCGTTTCACCCCCATTTTATTACTCAGTAACCGTCCCGCTCCGTGGTTTGCCCGGCGCGTTTTATGAGGTATGAAAATGAGAATGGATAAATTGACAAATTCGCTACAGAGCGCGCTGTCAGAGGCGCAATCAGCTGCTGTTGGGCGCGATCATACGAGTATTGAACCGGTACATTTACTAGCGGCCCTAATGGCACAGCCGGGTGGCTCAACCAGACCTTTGTTATCTCAGTCTGGCGCCGATCTTGCGGCTTTGACAAAGGCCGTGAACAGCGCTCTCGACGAGTTGCCGGTAATCGGCGACGCGACCGGTGATGTGCGGGCGTCAGATGATCTGGGTCGCATCCTGAATATGGCGGACAAGTATTCCCAAGAGGCTGGTGATAGCTATATCTCCAGTGAGATTGTGCTGCGTGCTATGTCGAATGGTAAGACCTTAGTGAGTCGCTTATTGAGTGGCAGCGGTGCGCAGCCCGAGGCCTTGCGGGCTGCAATTGAGCGCATCCGCGGCGGTGATACGGTAGCGGACCCGGCGGCGGAGGAAAACCGCCAGGCCCTGGACAAATATACCATTGACCTGACGGCGCTGGCGGCTTCGGGAAAGCTGGACCCGGTCATTGGTCGCGACGAAGAAATTCGACGGACCATTCAGGTTCTGCAGCGTCGAACCAAGAATAATCCCGTTCTGATCGGCGAGCCGGGTGTAGGTAAAACCGCGATCATTGAGGGTTTGGCACAGCGTGTGGTCAATGGCGAGGTTCCGGAGGGGCTGAAGAATAGACGGATACTGTCGCTGGATCTGGCCTCCCTGCTGGCCGGCGCAAAATTCCGCGGTGATTTTGAAGAGCGCCTAAAAGCGGTACTCAGCGAGATTGGCAAGGAGGAGGGCCGCATCATCCTATTCGTCGATGAACTTCATACCATGGTGGGCGCGGGTAAATCAGAGGGTTCTATGGATGCGGGCAATATGCTCAAGCCGGCATTGGCGCGCGGTGAGTTGCACTGCGTGGGCGCGACCACACTGGATGAGTATCGGCAGTACGTCGAGAAAGATGCAGCCCTGGAGCGACGCTTTCAAAAAGTGCTGGTCGAGGAGCCCAATGAAGAGGATACCATCGCCATACTGCGCGGATTGAAAGAGCGCTACGAGGTTCATCACGGGGTCGATATTTCCGACAGTGCAATCATCGCCGCCGCGCGCTTATCCCAGCGCTATATAACCGACCGGAAACTACCGGACAAAGCCATCGACTTAATAGACGAGGCGGGCAGCCGGATCAGGATGGAGATCGACTCAAAGCCAGAGGCGCTCGACCGCCTTGAGAGACGTCTTATTCAGCTCAAGATTCAGCGCGAGGCCGTCAAAAAAGACAGCGATGAGGCAGCGCTCAAGCAGCTCAAAATCCTCGCGACCGATATCGAAAAGGTTGAACGAGAGTTTGCCGACATGGACGAGATATGGAAGGCGGAAAAAGCCGCTGTGCATGGGTCTGCAATGATTAAGACAGAGCTTGAGCAGGCGCGAATAGATTTTGACGCGGCTAGTCGCGGCACAGATTTGACGCGGATGTCGGAGCTCCAGTACGGGGTGATTCCGGAACTGGAGAAGCGGTTGGCGGCGGCCAGCGCAACGGAGACTCAGGAAACCACCTTGCTGCGCAACAAGGTTACCGAGGAGGAGGTGGCCGAGGTTGTTTCGCGCTGGACCGGGATTCCTGTTACCAAAATGCTCGAGGGTGACCGGGAGAAATTATTGCGCATGGAGGAGGAGCTTCACCGCAGTGTGATTGGCCAGGACGAGGCGGTCATTGCTGTCTCCGATGCCATTCGTCGATCCCGGGCGGGTCTGTCCGAACCCGGCCGACCCAATGGTAGTTTTCTGTTTTTGGGACCCACCGGTGTCGGTAAGACGGAGCTTTGTAAGTCCCTGGCCAATTTTTTGTTCGACAGTCCGGATGCGATGGTGCGTATCGATATGTCGGAGTTTATGGAAAAGCACTCGGTCGCACGTTTGATCGGAGCGCCTCCGGGGTACGTCGGCTATGAACAGGGCGGCTATCTCACCGAGGCTATCAGGCGCCGTCCGTATTCTTTACTGCTACTGGATGAGGTCGAAAAGGCCCACCGCGATGTATTCAATGTGCTGCTGCAGGTGCTTGAGGATGGTCGCTTGACGGATGGACAGGGCCGCACTGTCGACTTTCGTAATACGGTAATTGTGATGACTTCAAACCTGGGTTCTGATCTGATTCAGGAAATGTCGGGTAGTGGTGACTATCCTGCAATGAAAGCGGCGGTGATGAACGTGGTCGGAGACTACTTCCGTCCGGAATTTATCAATCGGATCGACGAGACGGTAGTATTTCATCCGCTGGAGATGGAGCAATTGCGCGGTATCGCAGCTATCCAGCTCGAGGCGTTGCAGGCGAGACTGGCCGACCGGGATTTGCGTCTGGAGCTGCCGGTTCACTTCGTGGACAAGCTCCTGGAGTTGGGTTTCGACCCGGTCTACGGCGCCAGACCTCTCAAACGCGCCATACAGCAGCACTTGGAGAACCCTCTGGCGAGACAGATTCTCGCCGGTGACTTCCAGCCCGGGGATACAATTGTGGGTCAGTTTGAGGGTCTGGAGGCAACCTTCGAAAGCGCCAAGGCTGCATGAGCGGCGGCTCAGCGCTGAGTTTGATAGTTCGCCCTCGAAACCGGGGGCGGCAATAATACCATTGAGCGCCTCAAGCCATTGACATGACTGGCGAAGCGACAAACAATAGCGCCTTTAAAGCAGTAGCAGTATCTGTCGCACATTAGTGACACCGAACCTGCGCGCTGGGGGCACACCAGTTCTCAGCATTGTTTTGAAAACCTGTACAACGGAGGCTCGCGTATTGCGACTCACCGATGCCACGACTGCGCTATCCCGCAGGGCTGTAGATACACGGGCACACGATCTCGAGTGCGTATCCTCCCTTTGGTTTAGTTCTGTTGTGGGCTCTGTACACACAGCCGGGGACCCTGTGCGCCAAACTGCCATTCCCTGTTTTATTTGTCACACCTGACAGGGAGACTGACGGTGGAATTATTATCAGGCGGCGATATGGTCGCTCGCGCACTTGAAGACGAGGGGGTCGAATTTATTTTTGGCTACCCCGGCGGCGCGGTTTTGCATATTTACGACGCGCTACACACTAACTGTTCCATACCCCATATTTTGGTTCGCCACGAGCAGGCCGCTACCCACGCAGCCGACGGCTACACTCGCGCAACCGGTAAAACCGGCGTGGTGCTGGTTACGTCTGGGCCTGGCGCCACTAATGCGATAACCGGTATCGCCACGGCCTACATGGATTCAATACCCATGGTTGTGTTGTCGGGACAGGTGCAAAGCCATTTGATCGGCGAGGACGCGTTTCAGGAAACCGACATGGTTGGTATTTCCCGACCTGTGGTGAAGCATAGTTTTATGGTCAAGTGCGCTGAAGACATTCCTATCATGATCAAGAAGGCATTTCATATTGCCGCCACTGGTCGGCCTGGCCCGGTGGTCATAGATATACCCAAAGACATTACGGCTCCCGATGTGAAGGTTGAGTATAACTACCCTGAGAAAATCAGTTTGCGTTCATATAACCCTTCGCTTAAGGGGCACTCGGGGCAGATTAAGAAAGCGGTTAGGGCGTTGCTGGCAGCAAAACGGCCGGTTATTTACGCCGGTGGTGGTGTGATTCTGGGCGATGGCTGTGCGGAGTTGACCGAGCTTGCACGCAAACTCAATTTCCCGGTCACCAACACGCTTATGGGCCTGGGTTGTTTTCCGGCATCAGATAAGCGCTTCCTGGGTATGCTGGGCATGCATGGTTTTTACGAGGCCAATACGGCTATGCATGAAAGTGATGTCATCCTGGGCATAGGAGCGCGATTTGATGACCGCGTTACTAATGCACTCGATCGTTTCTGTCCCGGGGCGACAATTATTCACGTCGATATCGATCCCACCTCAATTTCCAAGACCATCGCTGCCGATATTCCCATCGTGGGGCCGGTGAAGTCGGTGTTGGCCGATATGCTGATTCAGATCGATGCGCTGCAGGAAAAAGAGGGGCTGTCGATTGATGAGGGCGCGCTGGCTCTGTGGTGGAAAAAAATCGATGAGTGGAGAAGCAGTCGGGGTTTGTGGACGGGTACGCGCTATGCCAAAGACGACTCCGTTATCAAGCCGCAGCAGGTTATCGAAGCGCTTTACAAAGTGACTAACGGCGATGCCTACGTGACCTCCGATGTTGGCCAACACCAGATGTTTGCCGCCCAGTACTACCGTTTCGACAAGCCGCGTCGCTGGATTAATTCCGGCGGTTTGGGGACGATGGGCTTTGGTTTTCCGGCTGCCATGGGCGCGAAACTTGCGTTTCCAGACGAGGAGGTTTTTTGTGTGACCGGTGAGGGTAGTATTCAGATGAACATCCAGGAGATGTCCACGTGTACTCAGTACAATATACCGGTCAAAATTTTGAACTTGAATAACGGCTTTCTGGGTATGGTCAAGCAGTGGCAGGACATGCAGTACGAAGGGCGACATTCACAAAGTACTTATCAAGACTCGCTGCCAGATTTTGTCAAACTCGCCGAGGCCTACGGGCACGTCGGCATGAAGATTGAAACTTTATCTGACCTGGAGCCGGCTCTGAAAGAGGCGTGTGCACTAAAGGACAGATTAGTGTTTCTGGATGTTTATGTGGACCCCACCGAGCACGTTTACCCCATGCAAATTGCACCTAATGGCTCCATGGCAGATATGTGGCTCAGTAAATCGGAGCGGAGTTGATGCGTAGAATATTGTCGTTAATAATGGAAAACCAGCCTGGTGCTCTGTCCAGAGTTGTGGGGCTGTTTGCACAGCGCGGGTACAACATCGACAGTCTCAATGTTGCCGAGACCGAGGATGTCACCCTGTCTCGTTTGACGCTCACAACGCACGGCGACGATCGTAAGATCGAGCAGATAACCAAGCAACTCAATAAACTCGTTGACGTGTTCAAGGTGGTCGACTTGACTGAAGGTGCCCATATCGAACGGGAGCTGATGTTGATCAAGGTGAGGGCCAGCGGTGGAATGCGCGAGGAAATTAAGCGTACAACCGATATATTCCGCGGGCAGATCATCGATGTCAGCAGCTCCTTGTACACCATCCAGCTTTCCGGTACTCGCGATAAGCTCGATGCGTTTGTCGATGCGATGCGGGAAACAAGAATTCTGGAGGTGGTGCGTACGGGAGTGAGCGGTATCGCCAGAGGCGAGAAGATACTAAGCCTTTAGAGTGTTCTGACAGTTACGGAGGCCTGATTACCGCAACTGTCAGTCGGGTCTCTAGACGATTTTTTTCATGGCCGTCATGTGGCCACGTAACACTTTTCCTACTGTTTCTACCGGGTGAGATCTAATCGCCTCGTTTACTGCGATCAGTTCACGATTGTCGACGCTGTTATCACCTTGTAGTCCGGTGCCAATGACATCGGTCTCAATATCCTTCATGAACTCAGCGAGCATGGGTCGACACGCGTGATCAAACAGGTAGCAGCCATACTCGGCCGTATCCGAAATGACTACATTCATTTCATAGAGCTTTTTGCGCGCAATTGTATTGGCGATCAGTGGCGTTTCGTGCAGTGATTCGTAATAGGCGGATTCTGCGATAATGCCGGCCGATACCATCACTTCAAAGGCCAGCTCAACACCTGCTTTGACCATGGCTATCATCAGAATGCCGTGGTCGTAAAACTCTTGCTCTGAAATGTTTGCCTGGGTGTTGGCCGACTTTTCAAAATCAGTTTCTGCGGTGGCCGCACGCCATCCGAGTAAGTTTGCGTCGTCGTTGGCCCAGTCCACCATCATGGTAGACGAGAAGGTTCCTGTCATGATGTCGTCCTGATGCTTTTCGTAAAGCGGACGCATGATTGTTTTAAGGTCCTCGGCCAGGTGGAATGCTTTAATTTTCCCAGGGTTGGACAGCCTGTCCATCATATTGGTAATGCCGCCTTGCTTTAAGCCTTCGGTGACGGTTTCCCAGCCATACTGGATCAGTTTGGATGCGTAGCTGGCCTCAATGCCTTTTTCGACCATTTTATCGAAGCAGAGGATGGAACCGCTTTGCAACATACCGCAGAGTATTGTCTGTTCGCCCATCAGGTCCGATTTTACCTCGGCGATGAAGGAGGACTGCAATACCCCGGCGCGGTGGCCCCCGGTGCCGGCGGCATAGGCTTTTGCGAGCTCCATGCCATCGCCGCGGG
>JBLHKV010000178.1:0-8228 GCA_047618115.1 Halieaceae bacterium
TCGGTATGTACTCTTCTACTATTCGTTGTGACAGTCGCGCTATGTATGCTTGACTATCGGATGTCGTAACATCAATCACATCTGTCTTTATGGCATCGAGTTTGGGGTTTTGGAAATGAAAGGTACCCAGCTGGCGCAATGTGAGGCCCTTTGGCCGCAATAATATTGCTTTGCCGCTACACCCGGAAGATGCTGGGTTACATTCTGGATCGCAATTGCGCCTGGTGGCTTCCAGTACAGCACTTTGATAATAGTGGAGGTAGTGAAATGCTGAATATCCGCATGCTTCGATTCCTGATTGCTATCGCCACGGCAGTGTTCATTGTTGGGTGTGTCGGCGTGGTTAAAAAAACTGAAGCAGATATTCCGGCAATACTTGAGGCAATGACGCTGCAAGAAAAAGTCGGGCAAATGGTGCAAACAGATATAGCCGTCGTGACTCCCGAAGAAATCGGGGAGCACAACATCGGCTCCATAGTTAGTCTGATTCCAGAAGGGAATATGGGAACCACGAAAGCCTGGAGGGATATGGCGGACTCCTATCAAACCCAGGCGCTAAAAACGCGTACAGGAATCCCGTTGCTTTTCGGCATAGACGCGGTGCACGGTCATAGCTATTTTGACGGAAATTCAGTGATTCTCCCGCACAATATTGGCCTCGGCGCGACTCGCAATCCCGCTCTCGTCCGGAAGTTGGCGCAGATTACCGCTAAAGAGCTGTCGGCAACCGGTGTGCGCTGGACGTTCTCACCCACTATTGCGGTTGCCCGCGATATCCGCTGGGGCCGGACTTATGAATCATTTGGTGAAACTACCGAATTGCAGAGATTGTTCTCTACGCCTATGGTTGAGGGATACCAGGGCGCCGACCTCGCTGCCGATCACACAGTGGCGGCAACGGCCAAGCATTTTGTGGCTGACGGTGCCGTTGATGGGGGTGTCGACCGGGGCAATGCTACTATTTCTGAAGCTGAGATAAGGTCGATGCATATGCCGGGGTTTGTCGACGCTATAGAGAGCGGTGTGGCCGCGGTGATGGCTTCCTTTAGTTCCGTGAACGGTGAGAAAGTACATGGGTCGAAGACTTTGCTGACAGATTTACTAAAGGATGATCTAGGTTTTGAAGGCGTTGTCGTGTCCGATTGGGAGGGGGTTAGATCGAGCGGTCTGAGCCTGAAGCAAGGCCTGGATGCTGGCATTGACGTGTTCATGTTCGCCGAGTCCTGGAGAGATAGCATGCCGGGTATTGTTGAGTTGGTGGAAAATGGGGACGTCCCCATGGCCAGGATTGACGATGCTGTGACGCGCATTCTGAAAATGAAAATGAGACTGGGTTTATTTGCTAAACCATTCAGTGCCGCGACTTATGCAAACTCCGTGGGTTCGCCGGGCCACCGCAAGCTCGCCAGGCAGGCTGTGCGCGAATCGCTGGTCTTGCTGAAAAATGATCAGGCTGTGCTGCCATTGGATAAGCGTTCGAAGGTTGTTGTCGTCGGTTCCCACGCTAATAGTGTACCGTATCAAGCTGGCGGCTGGACCAAAAAATGGCAGGGGGCTCACCTCGATCTCTACGGTCATGCGGAGCGTGCTGTGCATGGAGCAACCAGTATCATTGATGGTATTCGAAACGTGATCGGGTCTGAAAATGTTATTGACCCGGGACCATCTGGTTTCAGTGATGAAGCTGATATCGTCATCATTGTTGTAGGTGAGACCCCTTACGCAGAAGGGGCCGGCGATAAAGCCGCAAAGGACCTCGTGTTAACCGTTGAGCAACGAGAACTGGTGACTACATACAGCGACGCTGGCAAGGAAGTGGTTACGGTACTTATTTCTGGCAGACCATTACTTGTGAATCGGCAAATCGACCAGTCCACTGCCTTTGTCGCCGCCTGGTTGCCTGGTTCGGAGGGAGAGGGTGTTGCCGAAGTATTATTTGGTGATTACGGTTTTCGAGGGAAATTGGGATTTTCCTGGCCGCGCAACGCCGCCCAGATTCCAATTCACGTGGGTGATGCAGATTACGATCCGCTATACGAGTATGGTTACGGCTTGACGACAAGCGCGGGTGCAGCACTGCAGTGAATATAGACATACAAGCCAGTCTTCGATATTTGATTCCGGGCGCTGAAAAGCCCGTGTACACAGCCTCAACCGGTGGCGAGCATGCACAATTGAATATCAGTGCCAAATTCGAGGACCGCGAAGTCACCATACGCGATGCACGAGGATTGGCCGCAGAGCCTACATTGGATGTGGAAGGCTTCTCCCTGGTAAGACAGGAAACCCAGGTTGCAGATTTTTACCAGTTTGATTTCTGGCGAGACAGCTATGAAGCGGAGCTAATCGACACGCTATTGCAACATACCGCTGCTACTCGGGTTCTGATATTTGATCACACCCTGCGTTCGAGTTCTCCTACAATGCGTGGGCAACATAGCCTGCGCGAACCTGCTTCTGTAGTTCATAATGACTACACGGACTACTCGGCGGTCAAACGTCTGCGGGAATTGGTATCGTCTGCACAATCCATAGATGGTCAACAAGATCGATTTGCTATTGTAAACTTGTGGCGGACCATCAACTATCCTATCGGAACCAGTCCGCTTACCTGCTGCGATGCAAGTACAATATTGACCAGCGATCTGGTTGCGAGTGAGCGTCGGTCAGAGGACAGGGTCGGTGAGTTGCAACTGGTCAGCTGGAACCCCAATCATCGTTGGTATTGGTTCCCTAAAATGCACAAAGATGAAGTACTGCTGTTCAAGACCTTTGATTCCTGCGTGGGTGTAGCACGTCGGTCTATACACAGTGCGTTCGAGAACCCATCGGCTCCAGACGACGCTCCTCCGCGCGAAAGTATCGAATCCCGAGCTTTGCTATTCTTTTGAGAACCACACACCAGTCCTGTAGCATGGTGACACGTTAAGCAAGTTCGCCGAACCTAACCAAGACAATACAGGGAGTTCTTATGGGTACCGCTAATAACTTCCAACTCAGTCGTCGTTTTTTTGTGCAAACCGCCCTGCTTTCTGCCGCGGTTCCCAGCTCCTGGGCAGCCAATCCTTGCCGGGGCCCCACAGTTCAGTCCAGACGGTGGGCTGGCCATGGGACCTTTCAATGTAGAACCCACGGCTGAGAAACGATGCGCGTCCTGGCAATGCGTGGCGCTCATGTGATTGGTACCGCGCGAAATATGGAGAAGGCCAAAAAAGCCTCTAGTAGAGTAGTGGGGAGGGCCACACCTGTGGTGCTGGAGCTTAGCGATGTCCACTCTGCTGCATCTTGTGCCAACGTTATCAATGCCATGGATGTTTCCATCGATATGCTGATATGTAATGCGGGTATCATGGCACTTCCTGAACTCAATCGTACTCACCCTGGGCAGCCCACGGACGATCAAAGCTGGCCAATGGACTGTATGCAGCGGAACTGTCCCGCCGTCTGGTGGACTCCAACGTGACCGCCAACTCAGTTCACCCGGGGGTGATCAAGACTAAGCTGGGTCGGCATCTGCCGAGCGCCCAAGAACGCGCGGCAGATTATGTATTTTATGACAAAGACATCCCACAAGGTGCTGCCACTCAGTGCTATGTGGCCGCGAATCCAATTCCCGCTAAAATCAGCGGTCACTATTTTGTCGACTGCAATCCCGCTACTGCCAATGCGCCCATGTACGACAAGGATCTGGCCGGAAAATTGTGGGATGTATCTGAAGAGTTAATCGACAAACAACTGGGTTGAAAGCGTCAATCGCAACTGCAACCGTAACGGCCAATTCGGGGAGGTAACAAGTGCCATTCAAACATCTATTCACACCTCATAGCATTCGCGGGTTGGAAATTCGCAATCGGATCTACTCCACCGGACACCAAACCATCATGGCCGAGAATGGTTCGCCGGGTAAGCGTATGGCGGCTTATCATGAGGCCAGAGCTCGAGGTGGAGCTGGCCTTATTATTATGGAGTCGTCCCGCCCACACAGCGATGATGTGTCCGCTGATTACTATATTGATGCCAGCACCGATGCCTGTATTCCGGGCTACACCTTGGTCGCCGATGCTGTACACAAGCACGGTTGTAAACTCTTTGCTCAGGTAAACCACGGCGGCCGCATTGCCTATACCTACGATGGCATGCTGCAGACGGCGCACGGTCCCTCCCTGGTTCCCGACCACCGTTTCCACTGTATGCCTCGGGTCATGAACACCGAATATATTCAAATGTTGGTTCATGCTTTTGCACAGTCTTCGCGAAGAATGATTGAAGCGGGTCTGGATGGTGTTGAACTAGTTGCCAGCCACGGCATGCTAATGGCGCAGTTCTTAAACCCCCTCACTAATTTTCGCGAGGACCAGTACGGTGGTAGCGAGGAAAACCGGTTCCGTTTTATTGCCCAATGCATTGCTGAGACTCGTAAAGCTATTGGCCCAGACAAAGTAATAGGTATGCGTATATCGGCCGATGAGCACGAGCCCGATGGTCTCGATGCTCCGGCGTGGCTGCGCATATGCGAGCGCCTTAACCAGGAATCCGAACTTGATTTCATCAACGTTACCGTAGGTTCGATGATGGGTCCGGGTGGTTCCATTCATGTGGTTCCACCCATGGAGATAGCTCTCGCTTACACTGCGCCTCAGGCGGGACAGATCAAAGCCGTGATGGATAAAACCATTATGGTGGCGGGGCGCATCAATCAACCGCAGTTGGCAGAGCAAATTTTGGCCGCCGGTCAGGCCCATATGTGCGGCATGACTCGAGCGATGATTTCCGACCCCGAGATGCCCAACAAAGCCAAAACTGGAAACCTGGATGATATCCGGGCCTGCATCGGCTGTAATCAAGCCTGCATAGGTCACTACCACATGGGCGTGCCGATTAGCTGTATCCAAAACCCACTCAGCGGACGAGAGCTGACACTTGGGAGTCATCCACCGGCGGCTCGAAACAGAAGGGTACTCGTCGTCGGTGGCGGTCCGGGTGGCATGAAAGCTGCCAGCGTTGCCGCGGAACGAGGACACACGGTTACCCTGTGCGAAGGGTCTTCAGCTTTGGGCGGGCAAGCCTTATTGGCACAGCTGATTCCCAATCGCTCAGAGTTTGGGCGGATTGTTGAAAATCTGCAGCGCGAAATGTTTTTGGCCGGCGTTGATGTGCAGCTCAACACGAAAGTAACTAAAGAGTATGTTGAGCGTAGCCAGCCAGACGCAGTCATCATTGCCACCGGCGCGCTGCCGTTTCGACCCGATCGCGATCTGGCTATGGAAATCTCCGAAGACGTTCACGTTGTCGATGCCTGGCAGGTATTACGCGATGAGGTTGAGGTGGGAAAAAATGTTGTTATCGCCGACTGGCGGTGTGACTGGGTTGGTGTAGGAGTCGCCGAAAAACTGGCCCGGGCCGGGTGTTCGGTGACCCTGTGCTTTAATGGAGAAACGCTTGGTCAGAATTTGCAATTGTACCTGCGCACCTATTGGGCCGGGGTAATGCACAAGCTTGCAGTTCAGGTTATACCTTATGCTCGATTATTCGGAGCTGCAGGCGATACTGTTTACTTTTATCATAATGGCAGTGGCGAACCGATTCTTTGTGGAGATACTAATACGCTTGTCATGGCGCAGGGCCATAAGCCTGAAACTTCGTTGGAGCAGGCCTTGCTTGGTGTGGATGTCGAAACATACATTGTTGGTGACTGTTTGAGTCCCCGGTCTGCAGAGGAAGCTGTTTTTGAAGGCTTGACGGCGGCGCGCGAAGTCTGAAAACAGCATAAGGGGAGATAATTTTGAAAGACATTCATCTGGTTACCGGGGCTAGCAGCGGGGTTGGACTGGCTTTATGTAAGCATCTAGCGCAGCGTGGGTTGACGGTATTGGCCATCGCCCGTCGATTGCCGGAGCTGGAAGCGCTGCAGTCCGAATACCCTGAACACATTCGAATAGTGAGTACCGATTTGGGAACCGAATCCGGTAGAGAGTCAGTCCTGCAACATGTTCAGGGGCAGTTCCTGGTAAAGACTCTTACCCACAGCGCTGCCATTGCCACCAAGGGCTACCTTAAGGACCTGAGCCTGCAAGCCTTTCGGAATATCATGGCGATAAACGTAGAAGCGCCTTTGTTTCTTACCCAGCTGCTATTGCCTTGCATGGAAAACGTCGCGCGCGTGTTACAGCTTTCATCGGGTTCCGCTCATCGCGCGATGCTGTACGGCGGGCCCTACAGTATTTCCAAGGCGGCGTTACTAATGAGCTACCAGGCGTGGAATGCAGATTTTCCAAACGGGGAAATAGTGGTCGGTAGCGCAATGCCTGGGGTGGTCATCGGACCTATGCAGGATGCAGCCCGAGAGGGCGACGACCCAAGCGTACAGACGTTTCGTGACTACCAGGAAAAAGGTATGCTAATTCGTCCCGAGCGCGTGGCTGAGTTTCTGTCCTGGCTACTGTTTGAAACCAGTGATCAAGACTTCAGTGCGAAGGATTGGAATATTTTTGACCAGACCCATCACGAGAGCTGGCTGGTCGGACCACTATCTGGCTAGGGCGTGAGAAATACAAAAACATGTTAACGGAAGTTTTTAGAGCAATTTTTCTTGGCGCACTCCCAGTAATGGTATTCAGTTTTGCCATTCTTCAGTGGTCTATTACGACAGGGCGCATGCAAAAATTTACAGGTGAAGACGGTCTTGCGACTCAGCATGCCAGGCACGCAAAAAGTGTTGGCAAGACTGGCAGACCTAAAGATACCAGCTTCATTGAGCAGCTTTCTGACGAACGCTCACGTGGCGACATTTTCCATGGCAAATTAATGTCATTTGGTGGCGGCTACTATGGAACCATGGCGATATTGACGTATTTGCTCATAGAAGTTGTCGAGATTTGGCAGTTTATGGTTCAGGCACTTAGCCCCAACACGTCTTTCGGTGAGATTGGTCTTGGGCTTGTTATCGAGTTTTTTGTCAATTCGCTTCTTAACCTGATTGCTGCCTTTATCTGGTTCATGACCCTCCCCGAATATATCAATATAAGTGAGGGGCTGGTCTGGTTAGGTGCCAGTTATCTGGGTTACTTGGCGGGATTGCGACTAACCGCTGATAGAGGAAGTGAGATTGAGGGCGGGGCAATACAGTTTTGGACCCGTTTCGTCTCCCTGTTTAAATCCGACTAGGACGTTGTTTTGTGTCCTCGTTGGAAGATGGATTTCCCTGCCTACTCCAGATTGAACGTCAGACCTGCATTTTCCTGCAGGCGCTTAATCAGCGCTGAGCCCATGGCGGAGGCTGGTGTCAAAATTCCTCCAGAAGCCGCGTCCGGGTTTTCAAGAAGACATATAGCGCTTTCAGCGATCATTTTGGATGTCGAACCGTAGCCTGGATCCATGTCACCCTTGACGCTGACACTGATAGTTTTGCCGTCGACAGTTTCCCCCACAAACAAGACATCATAAAAACCGCTCTCTCTTTGTTCGAGCGTCGGGCCCTCTCCCGGTTGGGTTGTATCGGTGGCCATGGATTTGTCCGCGGCTATTGCTTTGGCAATGGCTTCACCTGCCTCGCCCGGGCCGGTCAAAAACATCTCATCGTAAACAAAATCCGTGCCGTACTGGTGATCCAGCAAGAGGTTGGAGCGGTGTACGTTTTTGGTATTGATGGTTGCCATCACAAAGGGTGCAACCCAGCTGTTCAATACATCGTCGAGCATGGGATGCATGCCGTCGGGCTGCGCAGGGCCGGTAAACCCGGGAGTCAGGGCAAAGGGGTTCATCAGAGCTGATAACAAGGTGCGGTCCTGAGCTACAGCAGCCATGGTTGCCTTAAAACTGGCGAGAGTACCGCCAGACCAGGTTCCTTTCATCTCGCGCACACGCCCTCTGACACGCGGTACAGCTGAGCCGAAGGTGGCCTCGGCAGCTTGCTGCAGGAAGTAAACGCCCAGATCAAAGGGGATGGAATCGAAACCACAGGAGAAAACAATACGGGCCCCGCTCGACTTTGCCGCCTCGGAATGAGTTTCAATCATCTGTTTCATCCAAGCGGGCTCACCACATAGGTCAACATAGTCAGTGCCGGCTTGGACGCATGCCGCGATCAACTCATTGCCGTAGAGTTGATAGGGCCCGACTGTGGTTAACAAAACACTGGTTCGTGCCACCATTGCATTGATGGAGGCGGGGTCGCTGGCGTCAGCTACTATCAGTGGTAGTTTGGCAGTAATACCAAGTTCGTCGCGGAC
>JBLHKV010000179.1:0-8094 GCA_047618115.1 Halieaceae bacterium
GTGCCATTAATAAGGCCCAGTCCTTCCTTGGGCCCTAGTTCTATGGGAGTGAGACCCGCTGCATCCAGCGCAGCTGAACTCGGCATGCGAACCCCGTCGAAGATTGCCTCGCCCTCGCCGATAAGCGCAGCCGTCATGTGAGCCAATGGCGCCAGATCGCCCGAGGCGCCGACCGAGCCCTGTCCTGGAATCACGGGCATCAAGTCGATTTCAAGAAAGCGCTGCAATCTCTCCAGCACCTCCCAACGCACTCCCGAGGCACCGCGCCCTAATGAGATGAGCTTGAGAGTGATAATGAGGCGCACTACCGCCGTTGGCAGTGGTTCGCCCACGCCGCAGCAGTGCGAGAGGATCAGGTTGCGCTGTAACTGGGCCGTTTTGTCAGCTGCTATCCGCGTGTGTGCGAGTTTACCGAAGCCGGTATTCACGCCGTAGACAGCGGGTGCTCCCTGGGCTGCCTCCGCCACAATTGCAGCGGCTTTGTCTACGCCTGCCTTGCAGCTTTCCTCAATACGGGGTAATACCTCGAACTCGTAAATTGAACGCAGTTGCTCCAGGCTTACCTGGCCCGGCCACAAAATCATAGTCTCCATCGTCATCGTCCCCTCGTGTTTAGTTGGCTGCCAGCCTGTCGATCGTTTTTCGGTAGTGCAGCGCGATGCTGTCTTCCTGTTCGTGTTTGCCACTATCTATTCGTTTGATGCCGCCGACGTAGACATCGGTGATCAGTCTTTGGTTGCCAGAGAAAATCCAGCTATCCAGTAGACTGTCTCCGCTTCTTCCGTACAGGCGCGGGTGTTTGTCGTCCAGTGCCACCAGGTCTGCTCGAAAGCCTGGTGCAATCGCTCCCAGCTTACGTCCGCACGCCTGCGCTCCGCCTGCCAGGGCCGACTCGAGAAGTTGTCGGCCGGTGCTTGGCCTCTCATGAGAAGCCGCTACATTGCGCGTTCCGCTGGTCAGGCGCTGTCCGTACTCAAGCCAACGGAGCTCTTCCACCGGGCTGATTGAAATATGACTATCAGATCCAATTCCCCAACGACCAGATTGCGCAGCTAAATCGCTCAAGCTGAAAATGCCGTCGCCAAGATTGGCTTCGGTGCTGGGACACAGCCCCACCACACACTGGCTTGACGCCATGGCCATGATTTCTGTATCGAGAGCGTGGGTCGCGTGTACCAGGCACCAATCCGGACCTACATCGCAGTGGTTGAATAGCCATTCAATCGGGCGTTGGCCGCTCCAGGCCAGACACTGCTCTACTTCTTCTTTCTGTTCGGCGATGTGGATGTGTATGGGAACCCCGGATTGGGGTGGGCGCAGCGATAGTATTTCCCGGATCAGGGGCTGGTCCACGGCGCGCAGAGAATGTAGGGCCATACCACAATGAGCATTTGGATCGAGAGCCGTGGCGGTATCGAGTCGGGAGAAAATCTGATCGTAGGCCGACGCATCGTTTAGGAAGCGCCGCTGACTCTCCTGTGGCTCGATGCCACCAAAACCGCTATAGCGGTAAAGCACTGGCAGAATAGTCATGCCAAGGCCGGTCTCGGTGGCAGCGTGGGTACACTGTAGGCTCATTTCTGCCGGATTGGCGTAGGGTTGGCCCGCGCTATCGTGGTGCACGTACTGGAATTCCGCAACGCTGGTATAGCCAGCTTTGAGCATTTCTACATAGAGTTGCCGTGCAATATGGTACAGCGCTTCGGGATCCATACGCTCGAGGTACCGGTACATTACCTCGCGCCAGCTCCAGAAGCTGTCTGCGCGTTCCGCGGATGTGAGTCCGGCGCGTTCGGCCAGCCCAGCCATTGCCCTTTGCTGGGCGTGGGAGTGCAGGTTTGGTATGCCGGGGACGACACTTGCCATGAGTTTATCGCCGCTGCGATAGGATTGGTTAGCAGTAACTTTGCTTATGTCGCCGCGGGCATCCACTTCGATCTCAACGGCTTCTGCCCAACCGTAGTCCAACAGAGCGGATTTGCACCAAAGTATGTTGCTCCGCATCGTGCTCATTTTTGGCTGTACTCGCTCCATCCGTTCTATCGAGCAAGTCGCAAAATTGACACTTGCCTACGCGGTGCCAAGAAAGTAACATACTTGTATATACAAGTATAGATCATTAGGTTTCTCTCACATGACTCAAGTTCTACTGTGTAATGCTCGCATTGCCCCAATGACGCGTACCGGCGGCAGTCAACTGGCGACCGAGACGGCGGTGTTGGTAGAAAATGGCAAATTTCAGTGGTTGGGTTCTGCAGCGGAGGCCAGCCGATTGTCTGTGGAAAACCGGATTGACTGCGGGGAGCGGCTGCTCACGCCGGGATTAGTGGATTGTCATACACATCTGGTTTACGGCGGGGATCGCGCCCTGGAGTTTGAGCAGCGTCTGGAGGGGATGAGTTACGAAGACATTGCCCGGCGCGGCGGCGGTATAATATCCACGGTGCGCGCCACCCGTGCCGCCAGCGAGGGAGCGTTATTGGCACAGGCGCGACAGCGCCTCGACGAGCTACTGGCGGAGGGTGTAACCACGGTTGAGATTAAATCGGGTTATGGACTGGACCTTGATAACGAGGCAAAGATGTTGCGGGTGGCCAGGCAACTGGGTATCGATAGCGGCATTTGTGTAAAAAAGACATTTCTGGGGGCGCACGCCTTGCCACCGGAGTACGAGGGGCGGGCGGACGCTTACATCGAACACATTTGCGAACATATGCTACCCGCCCTAAACGCTGCGGGTCTGGTCGACTCAGTCGACGTATTTATCGAAACAATAGCGTTCACGCCGGCACAGGCTCGACGGGTATTCGAAACTGCTCGCGGCTTGGGCCTGCCAATAAAAGCGCATGTAGAGCAGCTCAGCGACCAGGGTGGCGCAGTTCTCGCGGCCGAATTTCAAGCCTCGTCGGTTGATCATCTGGAGTTTCTCTCCCGCGGTGATGTGCCCGCGCTTGCCTTGGCCGGTACGGTGGCCGTGTTGCTGCCTGGAGCGTTCTACGTGCTACGAGAAACACAGCTACCACCTGTTGCAGCGCTGCGTGAACACGGCGTGCCCATGGCGCTGGCAACAGATAGTAATCCGGGTAGTTCGCCGGTTACCTCTTTGCTGCTTATGATGAACATGGGGTGCACCTTGTTTGGTATGACCCCCTCCGAGGCGATGAGCGCCGTCACGTTGAATGCCGCCAGCGCTTTGGGGCTCGAGGATTGCAAGGGCTCCATCGAGGTTGGTAAGGATGCCGATCTCGCGATTTGGGATGTTACACATCCGGCTGAGCTTGCCTATCGGATAGGCTCGAATCCATGCGTTGCTGCAATGTCGGGTGGAGATTGGCTGACAGCACCGCGCTGGAAGGTGGTCGAGTGAACCTCTTCGCGGATAGCTTTACAGGTATCGATAAGGCCTCTCCCGAGCCTCTGTACAGCCAGATAAAAGCGGCAATCCAAGGGGGTATCAAGAGTGGTTACTGGTTGCCTGGGCAAAAACTGCCATCGGAGAACGAGTTGGTCGAGGCCCTGGATGTGAGCCGGATGACGGCCAATCGCGCGCTGCGAGAGTTGGGCCAGGAGGGCCTGGTGAACCGGGTTCACGGCCTGGGCAGTTTCGTAGCGGAGCCGCCGCGACACGCTAGTCTGATTCAGCTGCAGGACATCGCGCTGGATATTGCCGCCGGCGGAGGGGTGCACTCTGCCCGGGTGTTGAAGCTCGAGAGGCTGAAAGCCTCGGAGAGTGTTGCCAAAGCAATGGAGCTCAAACGCGGGACGGAACTGTACTATCTTAAGTCGGTACATATGGGCGATGGTCTACCTATGCAGCTGGAATCTCGCTACGTCAATCCAGCGATGATGCCAGCGTTTATCGATCAGGACTTTTCCCGGATCACATCGACCAGCTATTTGCTGGGGCAGTTTCGACCCGATGAAATGGAACACAATGTGCGGGCGGTAATACCCGGAATCAACGAAAGACGTCAACTTAGTACTGATGAGAGTGAACCCTGTCTGCAGCTGAGCCGCCGTACCTGGAAAGACCATCGCGTGGTGACTTGGGTCACTATGACTTACCCCGGTAGCCGCTATGAGTTGGGGGCTCGCTATGCGACCTCAGACTTCAAACTTCTTTGAGCGCAAACCTAAAGGAATTGTATATGTCGCAGAATCGCATCGATAACAACCGCGTAGTTCGTTCGCCCCGAGGCACGGAACTCAGCTGTAAGAGCTGGTTGACGGAGGCGGCATTCAGGATGCTGCAGAATAATCTCGACCCCGAGGTCGCGGAAAAGCCGGAGCAGTTAATCGTTTATGGCGGTATAGGGCGCGCCGCGCGGGATTGGCAAAGCTTCGATCGTATTCTCACCTGCCTGCAGGAGCTAAATGGCGATGAGAGCTTATTGATTCAATCGGGCAAGCCAGTAGGCGTCTTTAAAACTCACGCGGACGCGCCTCGGGTACTGATTGCCAACTCTAATCTGGTACCCGCCTGGGCGAATTGGGAACACTTCAACGAGCTCGATCGCAAGGGTTTGATGATGTACGGACAAATGACTGCGGGCTCGTGGATCTACATCGGCAGCCAGGGGATTGTCCAGGGAACCTACGAGACTTTTGTCGAGGCCGGCCGCCAGCATTTCAATGGTGACACAGCTGGCAAGTGGATAGTTACCTCCGGACTGGGTGGGATGGGTGGTGCGCAGCCATTGGCCGCTACCATGGCGGGTTACAGCATATTGTGTATTGAATGCGAGGAGGAGCGCATCGATTTTCGTCTGCGTACCGGTTACCTCGATCGCAAAGCCACCTCGCTGGATGAGGCTTTGGCTCTTATTGGGTCTGCTTGTGAGCGGGGAGAAGCGCTATCGGTAGGCCTGCTGGGCAACGGTGCGGAGATCCTGCCGGAGATGGTTCGGCGTGGTGTGCAGCCCGATTTGGTAACAGACCAGACGTCAGCGCACGACCCGATCAACGGTTATCTACCGATCGGCTGGACGATGCAGCAGTGGGAAGCTACGCGCGAGAGCGACCCGGACCTCGTGGCTAAAGAGGCCCGGGACTCCATGGCCATTCACGTTCAGGCTATGCTGGACTATCACAATCGCGGTGTACCTACAGTCGATTATGGCAATAATATTCGCCAGGAGGCGTTCGATAGAGGTGTCACCAATGCTTTTGATTTCCCCGGCTTTGTGCCTGCTTATATCCGTCCGCTATTCTGTCGGGGTATTGGGCCTTTTCGCTGGGTAGCGCTTTCCGGTGACCCCGAGGACATTTACCGAACAGACGCCAAGGTCAAGGAGTTGATTCCCGACGATGCCCACCTGCACAACTGGCTGGACATGGCGCGCGAGCAAATCAGTTTTCAGGGTTTGCCGGCAAGAATCTGCTGGGTTGGTCTGGGCCAGCGCCACAGACTGGGCCTCGCCTTTAACGAAATGGTCAGGAATGGCGAGCTTAAGGCGCCGGTTGTCATCGGGCGCGACCACCTGGACTCGGGATCTGTCGCCAGCCCCAATCGAGAAACAGAAGCAATGCTGGATGGCTCGGATGCGGTTTCGGATTGGCCTTTGCTGAATGCGCTATTGAGTACTTCCAGCGGTGCTACGTGGGTGTCATTGCACCACGGTGGTGGCGTGGGCATGGGCTACTCTCAGCACGCGGGCCTGGTCATCGTTGCCGATGGGACCGAGGCAGCCGATGCCCGCCTGTCCAGGGTATTGTGGAACGATCCCGCCAGCGGTGTTATGCGCCATGCAGATGCCGGTTATGAGGAGGCTCTGGATTGCGCTGCCGAGCATGATCTGAATCTCGGAGCTATTACCATGGACCGTTGATCGCAACGGTTAATCCACGCTTTTGAATATTGAGGAACATGGTCTTGCCGTCGGGTGAGAAACAAATGCCGGCGAGCTCCGAGGATTCCTCGGGGTTTCTGGCGAGCTGGTATTGTCGACCGTCGGGTCTGATGCCTACCAGACTGCAGTGCCCGGGACCATCCTCGCAAACGATCAGGTCTCCCCAGGGGCTCATGATGAGGTTGTCTGCGTGCTGGAGCACAGCTCCCCGAGCCGACTCGGCGAGTAGGCGGATCCGCCCCGGCTGTTGCACCTCTTTTGCGGCGCCCTCCACGGGGCTTACTCTATACTCGAAAATTTGTCCAAGCTTGGCGGGGCCACCGCTGGTACAGCCGACAAAAATCGAGCCGTCTGCGTAACACAGACCCTCGCCCCTGGCGAAGCGGGCGGCGCCCTGGTCAAAACCGCGCAGCCGTAAGTCGTTGGTATCTCCGTCCGGATTTTCCAGAGTGATCCAGCGGGTTTCAAGCCATTCCCCGGCTTTCATTTGTCCCTTATCATCCCAGTTCCTGGTATCAAACTGATCGTGGCCGGCAATAGCAAGGGCTTGCAATACGCCTCCTTTGGCCAGGTGCCCTGGGCTATTTGGAATAAAGCGGTACAGTAGACTGCGGTGCCGGTCTTCGGTGAGGTATACGACGCCGGAATTAGGTTCGACGGCCGCGGCTTCGTGTTCAAAGCGACCCATGTCTCGTAGCGGCTCGGGTTTGGTAAGCCCCGACGCATTGGCGTGTACTTCAAATACATAGCCATGAGATTGCTCTCGAGTGGTAGTTTTGCCCGCCGCCTCGATTGTGCCGGGGTTGCTGAAGGCTTCCTCGCAAGACAGCCAACTCCCCCAGGGAGTGGCGCCGCCGGCGCAGTTGTACTCCGTGCCGGCGAGGCTCAAGAATTGCCGCACCTTTTTCCTGCCAACAGGGTCGTAGACAATGGTAGTCGTTCCTCCATTTCCCGGTGTCACACCGTCACCGGCGTCGTAGATATTCGAGGGTTTGATTTGCGCTAATCGCGATAAATCGCTGCCGAAGGGTCCAAAACCTTGCTGTAACGGTGCATTTTCATGGTTGCAAACGAGGTTGATCAAACCGCTATTTCCGGGAAAGGCAGCCATGCCGTCTGCTCTGGCTGGAACCAGTAGGCCATCCGCCATCTCTTCGCCATGGCGGGCAATAATCGAGTATTTCCATGCGCTGGGGAGGTCCAGCACTTTGCTTTTATCGGTGGTGAGTTTGCCGAACTGATCGCTACGCTTTCCAGCGCAGGCGTAAAGTGGGGCGGCAGTCGCCGCCAGAAGGCTTTGGGTAAATCGGCGGCGATTGATCATGAGCGCTTGCTTCCAGCGGAGGACCGCTATTCTACCCACATTGCTTGCTTACAGGATAGTCTGTTGCAGTTGCGAACTAACGCAGGTCAGTGTGATCGCAGCACTAGCTTGCAGCATTGTTCGTCATTCGCCGCGGATCCAGGGAAATGAGCTTTATACTACGGGTTGAAAGAGGTGAGTCTAGTCATCATCAGCTTACACAAACGAGCAGGAGAGTCTCCGTAATGGCCGCCAATGAGATCGATCAACATCGCGAACCGGTCCCCGCCATCAAGGAGGCCGCCACCGGCACCGCAGTCCAACCTGATATCGACCTGGCCGGTCTGGGGTTTTTACGACCTATGCTGAAGCCTGCATTCTGGTTGCTTATGGTGTGTTTACTGGCGGGCCTGTACGTCAATGCCAAGGTGGATGCTACCTGGAGCGAGCACAGAACGACCTATCAGTTAACCCACAATACCGACGGCCAGCTCGTCTATTCATTCAGGGGCAAGGTGGTTTTGTTGCCCGCTACCATTCCTTATGAGCAATCTCCGTTACGGCAGGCCGCGCTGGATCAGGTGCGAGGCGAGCCGAGGCTCTCACAGCAATGGGTCAGCGAGCAAGTCAGCGGAGGGGAAGTAAGCTACTCGCAGCTGACGGCCAAGTTTCATTTTGGGTTCTGGTCGTTGCTACCGGCCGTCGCTGCTATTGGGTTGTGTCTGCTAACTCGCGAACCGCTAACGGCATTGTTCGGCGGTATTGTTACCGGTGCTCTGATGCTGGGCCGCTTCGATATTACCGACGCGGTGTTATTGCCAAATCTGGCCAGTGAGAGCGCTGCCGGCGTATTGATGCTGTATTTGTGGTTGTTGGGCGGCCTGATGGGTATTTGGTCGCGGACGGGTGCTGCACAGGCCTTCGCCGAATTTATGACCGAGC
>JBLHKV010000180.1:0-8026 GCA_047618115.1 Halieaceae bacterium
CTCACGCCCCGTTGCCGAATTCTTTGGGGTTGCTAGTCGCTCTCGAGATCCATATCGATGCCGAGAGAGCGAATTTCTTTTACCAACACATTAAAGGATTCGGGCATACCCGGTTCCATTCGATGATCACCATCGACTATGTTCTTGTACATCTTGGTCCGACCTGCCACATCGTCAGATTTGACGGTGAGCATCTCTTGCAAGGTGTAAGCAGCACCATAGGCTTCCAGTGCCCATACTTCCATCTCTCCGAAGCGCTGGCCTCCAAACTGAGCCTTACCGCCCAACGGTTGCTGGGTGACCAGACTGTAGGAGCCAGTCGAACGCGCGTGCATCTTGTCATCGACGAGGTGGTTAAGCTTGAGAATGTACATATAGCCTACCGTCACTTCACGATCAAAGGTCTCTCCGGAGCGTCCATCGTACAGTTGCATCTGGCCACTTTCGGGTAGATCAGCCAGCGCCAACAACTCCTTGATCGACGATTCCGCAGCACCGTCGAACACTGGAGTTGCCATCGGTACGCCGTCACAGAGGTTCTTGGCCATAGCCAAAATCTCCGTGTCGGTCATCGACTTCAAATCTTCCGTTCGGCCGTGACCGCTGTTGTAAATTTTCTCGAGAAATTTACGTATCTCGGCAACCGATCTCTGCTGCTCGATCATCGTATTAATCTTCTCGCCCAAACCTTTGGCCGCGAGGCCCAGGTGGGTTTCGAGAATCTGACCTACGTTCATCCGCGACGGTACGCCCAACGGATTCAACACGATATCAACGGGCTCGCCGTTCTTATCGTAGGGCATGTCCTCAACCGGCATGATCACGGAAATCACACCTTTGTTACCGTGTCGCCCGGCCATTTTGTCGCCCGGCTGGATGCGGCGCTTGATAGCGAGATAGACCTTAACGATTTTAAGCACACCCGGGGCGAGATCGTCACCACTTTGCAGCTTGCGTTTCTTGTCTTCAAATCGGTCTTCCAGTACCTTCCGCTGGTCGAGCAATTGATTCTCAGCGGCGCTCAGCTCTTCATTCAATGTCGAGCCGGACATCCGCAACTTAAACCACTCGCTGCGCTCAATCCCTGCGAGGATGTCGCCATCAAGAACCGTGCCCTTTTTGAAGCCACCACCACTCACGGTGCTAGCACCAGTAAGGATGTTGCTCAGGCGCGCGTAGGTTGCATCTTCTACAATCCGATATTCTTCGTTGAGATCCTTGCGGTAGTCGTCGAGCTGGTATTTTTCGATCTCCTGGGCACGTTTGTCTTTTTCCAGCCCATCCCGAGTAAATACCTGGACATCGATGACCGTACCTTTGGTGCTGGTGGGCACACGCAGGCTGGTATCTTTAACGTCCGAGGCCTTCTCACCAAAGATTGCCCGCAGCAATTTCTCTTCGGGGGTCAGTTGGGTTTCGCCCTTGGGCGTTACTTTACCGACCAGAATATCGCCGGCGTTGACCTCGGCACCAATATATACAATCCCCGATTCGTCCAGCTTTCCTAACGCGCTCTCACCGACATTGGGAATATCAGCAGTTATCTCCTCGGATCCCAACTTGGTATCGCGAGCGATACAGGTCAACTCCTGGATGTGAATCGTTGTAAAACGGTCTTCTTTCACCACCCGCTCTGAAACCAGAATGGAGTCCTCGAAGTTGTAACCGTTCCAGGCCATAAACGCTATGCGCATGTTCTGGCCCAGGGCCAATTCGCCAAGATCAATCGAGGGGCCGTCGGCCAAAATATCACCGCGATCAACGGAATCACCCACGTGTACAATCGAGCGCTGGTTGATACAGGTGTTTTGGTTAGAACGGGTGTATTTGGTCAGGTTGTAAATATCAACCGGGGTTTCATCTTTACCTACGTCGCTATCGTTCACCCTTACCACGATACGGCCGGCGTCAACACTGTCGACAACTCCCGGGCGTGTCGCCACCACACATACGCCAGAATCGGAGGCAACTATGCGCTCCATTCCAGTTCCTACAAGAGGCTTTTCAGCCTTCAAAGTAGGCACAGCCTGGCGCTGCATGTTTGAACCCATCAGAGCCCGGTTGGCATCATCGTGCTCCAGGAACGGAATAAGCGACGCGGCCACAGACACAACCTGTTTAGGCGATACGTCCATGTGCGTTACATTTTCCGGGGGCATCACCGTAAATTCATTAAGGTGACGTACAGCAACCAATTCCTCGACAAAGCGTAGCTTTTTATCGAGTTCAGCCGAGGCCTGGGCAATCACGTACTCAGCTTCGTTAATCGCTGATAGAAACTCGATCTCCTCACTCACCGCGCCATTGATAACTTTGCGATAAGGGCTTTCCAGAAATCCGTACTCATTAGTCCGGGCATAAGTCGCCAGGGAGTTGATTAGACCAATGTTGGGTCCTTCAGGAGTCTCAATGGGGCAGACGCGGCCATAGTGAGTTGCGTGCACGTCGCGCACTTCAAATCCGGCGCGCTCACGAGTCAAACCGCCTGGCCCGAGGGCCGATACACGGCGCTTGTGAGTCACTTCGGACAAGGGGTTGTTCTGATCCATAAACTGCGAGAGCTGGCTGGATCCGAAAAATTCCTTTACTGCAGCGGCTACCGGCTTTGCGTTAATGAGATCTTGGGGCATGAGGCCTTCGCTCTCAGCCATGGACAGACGCTCCTTAACGGCGCGCTCGACCCTGACAACACCAACCCGAAACTGGTTTTCAGCCATCTCGCCAACAGAGCGCACCCGACGGTTACCCAGGTGGTCAATGTCGTCAACCATGCCCTTGCCATTACGAATATTTACCAGCGCCTTGAGCACGTCTACGATGTCGTCACGATCCAGAATACTGGATCCGACCACTTCTTCGCGACCGAGGCGACGATTGAACTTCATGCGACCAACAACCGAGAGATCGTAGCGATCCGTGGAGAAAAACAGATTTTGAAACAGGTTTTCAGCCGACTCTTTAGTTGGCGGCTCTCCCGGACGCATCATCCGATAGATTTCGACCAGGGCTTCAAGCTGGGTTCGTGTAGAATCGGCACGCAGCGTATCGGAAATAAACGGCCCGCAATCGAGGTCATTGGTGTAGAGGGTGTCAATCGTCTTCACTTCCGCAGCCTGCAACTGCTCAAGCACCTCATCCGTCAGTTCGGTATTACACTCGACCAATACCTCACCGGTTTCTTTGTCGATCACGTCACGTGCTATTGCACGACCGATCACGTAATCGATAGGCACGTCCAACTTAACAATTTTAGCTTCCTGTAGCTGTCGGATGTGTCTAGCGGTAATTCTGCGTCCAGCCTCGACGATCAGCTTCTTACCAGCCAGGATATCAACTCCGGCAACTTCACCACGCAGGCGTTCGGGGATGAGATCCATACTCATCATGCCTTCACCTTTGAGCGTGAAGGTATTTACATCGTAAAACATCTCCAGCATTTCTTCGGAGCTGCAGCCCAACGCGCGCAGAATAATAGTGGCCGGGAGCTTCCGGCGGCGGTCGATTCGAACATAGACCATGTCCTTGGGATCGAACTCAAAGTCGAGCCAGGAACCACGGTAGGGAATGACGCGCGCGGAGTACAGCAGCTTGCCAGACGAGTGGGTTTTACCCTTGTCGTGGTCAAAGAACACACCGGGCGAACGGTGCAGCTGCGAAACGATAACTCGCTCAGTTCCATTGATAACAAATGTACCGTTATCAGTCATCAGGGGGATTTCCCCCATATATACTTCCTGCTCTTTGATATCCTTGATGGTCTTGTTCGATGACTCTTTATCGTAAATGATCAGTCGAACCTTGACCCGCAAGGGGCAGGCGTAGGTGACACCACGCAGCTGACATTCCTTGACGTCAAATGCAGGCTTACCCAGCGCGTAATCAACATACTCAAGCGCCGCACTGCCAGAATAGCTGACAATGGGGAAAACCGACTTAAAGGCGGCGTGCAGACCGTGCTCGCCACGCTCCTTTACCGGCACACCGTCCTGGATAAATTTCTTGTATGAGTCCAGCTGGATTGCCAGTAGATACGGCACTTCCATGACTTGTGGCAACATGCCAAAGTCTTTTCGAATTCGTTTTTTCTCAGTATATGAGTAGGCCATCTGCGCTCCCCAGCATTGTTTCTTTCAAGCAGCAAAAGGCTGGCGGGAAAACCCACCAACCTTTTCGTACCTTATTGCAACCGTAAATCTAGTATTACTTGATCTCAACGCCTGCACCAGCCTCTTCCAGCTGGCCTTTGATTTCTTCGGCTTCTTCCTTGGTAGCGCCTTCCTTAACTGTGGAAGGTGCACCATCGACCATGCCCTTGGCTTCTTTCAAGCCGAGACCAGTGATAGCCCGAACAACCTTGATGACGTTAACCTTCTTCTCGCCAATGCTCGTCAGAACAACGTCAAACTCAGTTTGCTCTTCAACGGCTGCGCCGGCATCTGCAGCTGCAGGTGCAGCAGCAACTGCAGCAGCGGCGGTTACGCCAAATTTTTCTTCCATTGCTTCGATGAGCTCAACAACTTCCATTACGCTCATTTCTGCAATTGCTTCTAGTATGTCTTCTTTAGCAAGAGCCATGACTCTTATCTCCTTCAATAGCTGAATAAATAAAACCGATTAAACCAGTTAAGCGGCCTCTTCTTTTTGATCGCGAACTGCTGCGAGTGTACGAACCAACTTGCTGGGTACAGCATGCAGTGTTTGAACCAACTTGGTAGCCGGTGCTTGCATCACGCTCATCAACATCGATAGCGCTTGCTCGCGGGTCGGCAACTTAGCCAGTACATCCAACTGTCCTGCATCCAGTAAGCGGCCACCAACTGCCAATGCTTTCACTTCAAAGACGGCATGCTCTTTCGCAAAGTCTTTGAATAACCGTGCTGCGGCGCCTGGATCTTCCATAGAAAATCCAAACAGTGAAGGGCCAATCAGGGTGTCTGAGACACACTCGAAGTCGGTTCCTTCAATTGCACGCTTGGCCAGGGTATTCCTCACAACTCTGAGGTTTACACTGTTCGCGCGCGCGTTCTTACGCAGGCCGGTCATCTGATCCACTGTGCAACCGCGCGCATCGGCGATTACCAGGGACAGAGCATTGGTGGCGGTATCGTGAACTTCAGCAACAATTGCTTTCTTGTCGTCGAGTCCTAGTGCCACAGGTATTACTCCCGGATTTGTGTTTAGTGTTGGAATCCGCTTACGCAGATACCCCGACACTTGATTAAGCCCCCGGCACTATACCGGGAACAGTTATGTGGTGAACAAATCCACCATCTGCGTAGGCACGTGATCTCTGGTAATACCAGATCTCACAATATTAAACCCAGCCGTTATCCGGCATTGGGCACCTACGGTCTTTGATGGTCTTCGGTATTTCAGCTACCTCGCCGTCCTGGCCAAAGACCTCAAAGTTTCAGGGGCAGAAACTAACCCCCAAACTCCCCTTCCTTGGGAAATTCTTTACAACGGAGCGCCCTAGCGCCCCGGCAAACTTATACTGCGATTGTCGACTGATCGATGGCCAAACCAGGACCCATCGTAGTAGACAGCGTAACTCGCTTCAAATACACCCCTTTCGCAGCGGCCGGCTTGGCTTTTCTGAGATCTGCGAGCACTGCTTCCAGGTTTTCCTGGATTGCACTGGACTCAAAAGCAATTTTGCCGATGCCGCCCTGGATAATGCCGTTCTTATCGGTGCGATAGCGTATCTGACCCGCCTTGGCATTTTTTACCGCGGTCTCAACATCCGGAGTTACAGTACCGGTCTTGGGGTTTGGCATCAGCCCCCGAGGACCCAGAATTGTACCCAGCGCACCTACGACGCGCATGGCATCCGGGCTGGCAACTACAACATCAAAATCGAGATTTCCCGCCTTGATCAGCTCTGCTAAATCTTCCATACCGACTAGATCGGCGCCAGCAGCAGTTGCTTTTTCGGCATTTTCGCCCTGGGTAAATACGGCGACGCGGACGTTGCTCCCAGTACCATGAGGCAAAGTGGTTGCACCACGTACAGCCTGATCAGATTTACGAGCGTCAATACCCAAGTTCACTGCGAGCTCGATAGACTCGGTAAATTTTACGGTAGACAGCTCTTTCAACAGCGCTACGGCCTCATCGATGCCGTAGAGTTTGCCGGGCTCAACTTTTTCACGGATTGCGCGAACTCGCTTGGAAAACTTGGCCATTAGATTACTCCCTCTGTCTCTATGCCCGCTGCACGCGCGCTACCTGCGATCGTCCGAACCGCAGCATCCATGTTGGAGGCGGTTAGATCGGGCATCTTGGTTGTGGCAATTTCTTCCAATTGCGCCCGGGTAACCTTGCCCACTTTTTTGGTGTTGGGCGTAGCTGATCCGCTTTTAATATTGGCCGCCTTTTTCAAAAGTATCGAAGCCGGGGGCGTCTTGGTAATAAAGGTAAAGCTGCGATCACTGTAAACCGAGATCACCGTAGGAATCGGCATACCCGGCTCCATGCTCTGAGTCGAGGCATTGAACGCCTTGCAGAATTCCATGATATTCACACCGTGCTGTCCCAGCGCGGGACCAACAGGCGGACTTGGATTGGCCTGCCCGGCCGGTACCTGTAGCTTAATATAAGCCTGGATCTTCTTAGCCATTACTGTTCTCCGTGGGTACAAGCGCCGAACACTTATGTTCCGGCTCCCCTGTTGTTATCGGGTAGCTGACCGCCACCCCATCTTAAGGCGCTCACGGTCGTAACCGGACGCCAAATTCTTTATCAGGCTTTTTCTACCTGCCCAAACTCTAATTCTACCGGCGTGGATCGCCCAAAAATCAATACCGCTACCTGCAAACGACTCTTCTCGTAGTTAACCTGCTCGACTACGCCGTTGAAATCATTGAAAGGACCGTCGGTGACGCGCACCATTTCTCCAGGCTCAAACAATGTCTTCGGCCGTGGCTTTTCAACGCCATCTTCAACGCGCTGCAGGATCGCGGCCGCCTCGGCATCGGTAATCGGCGCGGGATGATCCGCTTTGCCACCGATAAACCCCATTACCCGGGGAGTGTCCTTAACAAGGTGCCAGGTGGCGCTGTCCAGCTCCATCTGCACCAGGACATAACCTGGGAAGAACTTACGCTCACTGCGACGCTTTTGGCCACCGCGCATCTCGACAACTTCTTCGGTGGGCACAAGTACCTGACCAAAGCGTTCTTCAAAACCCGACAACTGGATGCGTTCCTGTAACGCAACGGCTACTTTTTTCTCGTAACCGGAATAGGCGTGAACCACGTACCAACGCATTGTCATTCTCGTCCTCTATCCATTATTGGCCAGCCCAGAGGACTCACCCAATTATCAACGACACCAGCCACCCCAACAGAGTGTCCAGACCCCAAAGGATCATCGCCACTACCAACACAAACACCACCACAATCATGGTTGTTTGTATGGCCTCCTGGCGGGTCGGCCAGACCACTTTACGAATTTCTGTCCGCGAACCTTTAGTTAGCGTCCAGAATGCAGCGCCCTGGGCGGTCTGCAGCGCGACGAAAATCCCAACCGCGGAAATCGCAAGCAACGCTAGCAGGCGATATAACAGCGCCTGATCTGCGTAAAAGCTGTTGCCGACAATACCTGCTACGATCAGCACGACTACCAACAACCACTTACCGGTATCAAACCGGCTGCTACTCTGCTCTGCGCTCATCGCTTGAAAAATGCATCCTCTACAGCCGGAACTACGCCCAACTTGTGTTAAAAATGGCAGGCCAGGAGGGAATCGAACCCCCAACCTGCGGTTTTGGAGACCGCTGCTCTGCCAATTGAGCTACTGGCCTATTTTCAACTCTGCTACAGACAACTAAGCCCGGCGTGTATTGCCGGGCTTTAATTGTGAATTCAATGGGCCGAATTTGTCGGCCGTATCGGTTCTATTCGAGGATCTTGGCTACGACGCCAGCACCCACGGTACGGCCGCCTTCGCGAATCGCGAAACGCAAACCTTCTTCCATCGCAATCGGCGCAATCAACGTTACTTCCATCTGAATGTTGTCGCCAG
>JBLHKV010000181.1:0-8014 GCA_047618115.1 Halieaceae bacterium
CGGACCATTGCCGTCAAATACCACGCAGGATGCAACAGTCGCCTCTCCGCTTGAGTGGCTTATATCGAAGCACTCCATCCGTTGCGGTGGCTGGTTCAGTCGCAACTCTCGCTGAAGCAGGGTGATGCGCTCACTGTAGTTATCCGAGGCGGCAAGCACCGAGCGCAGATTCTCCTCGGCGGTTTGCTCGGCCAGTGCCAGCCACTTGGCCTTACTGGATCTAACTCGGTGACTCAATCGCACGGCGTGACCGGCCCTCTCGGTCAAAACCTCCGCCAATGCGGCGACGCCCTCCGGCTCTGCATTAACAATAATTTCCCTGGGTGTAACGGTGCCACCCAGATAGTGCTGACTCAAAAAAGCACTAATGACCTCTGCTACCGTGGTCGCCAGACGCGGGGACGGATAAAAACTACGACTCCCCAAAATCCTTCCGCTGCGCACGAACAGCAACTGCACACAACATCGCCCGCCGTCCAGCGCTGCGCTAACAATGTCAACATCGCCGCGCACGCCTTCGATGGACTGCTCGGATTGCATTTTTTGCAGATAGACTATTTGATCTCGTACGAAGGCAGCTCGTTCGAACTCCAGACTATTCGCCGCCGCCTCCATGTCGTCGGCAAGCTCATCTAGAAGTTCTCGAGACTTTCCCTGTAAAAAAAGTGTGGCATGAGACAGCTGCGCAGCATAGTCTTCTGCGCTGACTTTCCCCACACAGGGCGCTGTACACCGTCCTATCTGGTGTTGTAGACAGGGCCTGGATCGATTCTTAAAAAAAGTATCCTCACAGGGCCGTACCTGAAACACCTTTTGCAAAAATTGAATACTCTCCCGTACCGCTCCAGCACTTGGAAAAGGACCGAAATAGTCGCCTTTAACTTTTTTGGCTCCTCGGTGTAAGGCGATACGAGGAAACTCATGCAAACTGGAAACGTGGATGTATGGATAAGATTTATCATCTTTAAGCAGGATGTTATAAGCAGGCCTATGCTCTTTAATCAGGTTGTGCTCCAGCAGCAGCGCTTCGGTTTCTGTGCCGGTGACGGTAACCTGGATATCCTGAATTTTTGCGACCAGAGCCATGGTCTTATTAGTCAAGCCACTGGCTCGAAAGTAGCTTGTTACCCTACTGCGAAGATTTTTGGCCTTACCGACGTACAGTAACGCGCCATTCTCGCCGTACATCTGATAGACACCGGTCCTGGTGGTCAGCTCGGCAAGAAAGGTTTTATGATCAAACTCAGTCACGGGCATTTGTCACGGATAGACGACGGGTTCGAGTTCCAGTGCAATATCAAATTTACGGTACACTGAATCAGCTACCTTGCGGGCAAACTCAAGAATCTCCGTACCCGTTCGACCTTCGGGGTTGACGAGTACCAAGGCATGCTTGTCGTGCATCGCGATACCCAGCAGCTCTTTACCCTTCCAGCCGCAACGTTCAATAAGCCACGCTGCAGGTATTTTGAAACGATCTGTACCGGAATCGAAAACAGGCATGTCTGCGTACAAACGGAGCAGCTCTTCCACCCGCGTTCTCGATGTTGTCGGATTTTTGAAGAAGCTACCAACATTAGGAACAACGCCAGGGTCAGGCAATTTTGCCGAGCGTATTTCGACAACGGCATTAAAGATGGCCCACGGATCTATAGTGGCAGGTTCGACGTTTTGAAAATACTCAAATAAAGCAGGAAAATCCAAGCTCAGTATTTTCTCCTTGGATAGCTCAAATGTCACATCGGTGATAATCACCCGATCCTTCAGCGATTGTTTAAATTCACTTTCCCGGTAGGAAAAATTACATTCCGCATTGGTCAGAGTGGTAGTGCTGAGGTCATCGAGATTGACGACACTAACCTCGCGAATAGTTTCGGAAACCTCAGTGCCATATGCGCCAATATTTTGAATAGGTGCGCCGCCTACAGTGCCTGGAATAAGAGCGAGATTCTCCAGACCAAAGAAACCGCGCGTTAGGCACTCGTGAACAAATTGGTGCCAATTTTCACCAGCTGCCACTTTCAACACTACCCGCTCATCGTCTTCCTCAAGTGTTTCCCAGCCACTACTGCGCTGCCGAATGACTAATCCCGGCCAATCGGCGCTTAGCACAACATTGGTACCCAGCCCCAGCGTCAGTACCGCCAAATTTTTGTTCGTTGCATACTCGGCGGCCTCTATTGCCTGTTCCCGGGAGTACACGTTACAGAAACTTCCAGCGCGACAGGGTACGCCCAGCGTATTGAAGGCAGACAGCTCTATATTGTGCTCGATCGAGACCGTCATATTCTGTCACTACTCTCCATAAGCAAATTTCTGACTTTTTCGAGATCTTCCGCGGTATCTATCCCTGCCGGAACCGCTTCGCAGGCCTGCTCGCAATGGATAAATACGCCGTGCTCTAAAGCACGTAATTGCTCGAGAGACTCGGCTTGTTCCGCTTCAGATTGCGGCCAAGTCGTAAATTCTGCCAGGGTACCCACACGGAAAGCATAAATACCCAAATGTCTGTAGTAACAAGCTTTCGGTGGTAGCACTGGTGTTTCAGTCGCGAAGCTATCGCGGTGCCAGGGAATCGGAGCCCGAGAAAAGTACATAGCCCTGCCGTCGCCGGCCATGACTACCTTTACCGCGTTTGGATCTAAAACCTCCTCGATATCGTTTATCTGGGTACATAGCGTTGCCATACCTGCGCTCGACCGTGCTTCCAGATTGGCAGCCACCTGATTTATGACACTGGGTGGTAACAGCGGCTCGTCTCCCTGTACATTTACGACGATGCCTTCGGCGCCCAAGCCTAGACCAGCTGCCACCTCGTGAATCCGATCTGTACCAGAGAGGTGGTCCGAGCGAGTTTTAACAACCTCACCGGCAAAAACAGCCACCGCGTCGACAATACGTTGATCATCTGTAGCGACGATAACGCGCGAGGCCTCGCTGGCCAAGGCCCGCTGATACACATGTTGAATCATCGGTATTCCGCAAATGTCGGCTAGCGGCTTACCCGGAAGTCTACTGGAATCGTAACGGGCGGGAATAATAATGCTAAATGACATTCAACCCCTTCGCAATTTAGGTACAGGCAACATTTGTTGAAGCGCCGTGGTAAGTTCAAAGTTCAATTCTGCCACAACTTCCAGGTACCACATGTTGGCATCTGCAAAGTTTGTGCACTTTACCGCATCTTTTTCAGTCATCAATATAGTTTGATTCGGATAAGTCCGGGCAGAGCTCAAAAATTCAGCATCTATATCAGCATGGTCGGAAAGGGCCAGCGCCTCAACTTGAATACCGAGCTTCCGGCAGCTGGAAAAAAAACGCCCCGGATTGCCAATCCCCGCCAATGCCAACGCTTCGCTTCCCGCAAAATTTTCCGGGACCTCCCTGCGACTCCTGTCTGCAACATTGATCCAGGCGGTGGGCCTTAACGCAAAGCTGCTGGTATCGACCGCATCGCCGTTATAGAGGACAAAATTTGCAGAGGACAGCCGGCTAATGGGCTCGCGCAGTGGACCAACGGGCAGACAGTGTCCATTGCCAAATCCTCTTTCCCGATCAACCACAACAATTTCTACATCCCGGGCCAATCCATAATGCTGGAGGCCATCGTCGGCGAGAATGACGTCGCAGTCGGTTAACTCCAATAACCTCTTGCAGGCCGCTGTGCGGTCTGGGTCGATAACGACTGGGCACCCTGACCGCTGAGCGAGCAACAACGGTTCATCACCCATCTCTTCCGCGTCGCTGTCAGGAGTAACGAGCGCCGGAAAATTTTCAACTTTAGCCCGATATCCTCTACTGACGAGCCCGGGACGATAACCCTGTTCGGACAAAAACTTTGTCAGGGCGAGAACTAATGGCGTTTTTCCAGACCCACCGGCAACGATGTTTCCTACGATAATAACCGGAATGGGAGATCGCCATACGCTAAGCCAACCCGCGCTATAGCACCAGCGCCGCACCCTCACGAGCGCAATAAAAACCCACTCTACCGGTAATAATATCCACAACCAACCAGGCCTGCCGTACCACGCCTCGGCGACCGAGGCTTGCAGGGACGATCTGGCCATTAGCTAGAGAATTTCTGATGGTACAACTGAGCATACAAACCGCCACGCGTCAGCAATTCAGCGTGGCTACCAGAATCAACTACCTTGCCTTGATCCATCACAAAAATTCTATCTGCGTTCTCTACCGTGGAAAGTCGATGAGCGATCACGATTGTTGTACGGTTCTTCATTATTGTGTCCAGAGCCTGTTGGATTCGATGTTCCGATTCGTTATCCAAGGCTGACGTAGCTTCATCCAGCACCAGTATGGGCGCGTCTTTTAATACAGCGCGGGCGATCGCCAAACGCTGCTTTTGGCCACCACTCAAACCTCCACCATCATCGCCCAGTCGTGTTTGCATGCCGTCTGGAAGATCGTCAATAAATTCTATTGCGTGTGCCGACTGCGCGGCAGCCAGCACGGCTTCAGGTGTCGCGTCAGCCAACCCGCCATAGGCGATATTGTTATAGATGGTATCGTGAAAGAGTCCGACAGTTTGGGAGACCTGCGCAATGTGCGAACGCAAATTTTCCAACTCGTAAGTTTCGATGGGCAAACCATCGAGCTTAATGGAGCCAGCAGACAACGGATAGAGCCGAGTTAACAGATTAATCAGCGTCGATTTACCACTCCCGGATTTTCCGACGAGCGCCACCGTCTGACCAGGTAAAACTTCCATAGAAACACTATCTAGTATCTTGTTTCCACCGGCCTGATAATAAAAATCCACAGCGTCTATTTCAATATGCCCCTTGACGCGTTCTGTCGTGTGTTCTCCCTCATTCGGCTCGGCGGGGAGATCGAGGTGATAGAACAAATCCTCTCCAGCCGCCAGTCCTCGCTGAACGATACTCTGGACGCCACTGAGTTGGCGTATTGGCTTTCCCAATTGTCCTGCCGCAGTCAGAAAAGCAGCAAATTGACCGGCGGTAAAATTTTTCATAATTTCTGGGGATAACGAAAACCACACGAGTGCAGCCAGCGCACCGGCAATGAGCAATTGGATTATCGGCGTGCTGGTGCCATCGGCAAAACTTAGCTTCATGGACTGCGAGCGGTAGTAGTTACTGGCCCTACTGAACTTGTCGGATTCGTGATGACGACCACCGAACAACCTCACCTCGCGATAGCCACCGATGCTCTCATTAGATACCTGAGTCACATCGCCCATCGAGGACTGAATACGCCGACTGTAACGGCGAAAGTGTTTGCCCATTATGGCGACGATAAAAGCGATAAACGGTGCAACTGCGATAAAAACCAGACACAGACGCCAGTTGACGTAAAGCATATAACTGAACAGCATAATGACGGAAAAACCTTCGCGCATGATAATCTTTAACGCTTTTGTGACAGCACCGGTAACCTGCTCGATATTGTAGGTTATCTTAGAAATCAGCGAGCCTGCGTTATTTTCATCGTAATAGGCGCTTTTTGCTACCAAGAATTTATCAAACAATTCACAGCGCAAATTATGTACCACAGACGTGGCCACAGAATTGATAAAGTAGCCGCCGGTAAAGAAGCCAAGACCTCGCAAAGTCGCCAAAAATATCATGACAATCGGCACACTGATCCGGGCAAATTCCTGATCCGTCATACCGCTATCTTTGCTGAACAAGGAATATACTGCTCCGGACACCAGGCCAGATCTCACTTCACTGGATTCGCCAATCGCATCGAGAATAAATTGCATGACAGATGCAAGTAGAACATTGCATGCGGAATACACGATGTATCCAAGTATGCTCATCAGGAAGATGAACCAATAGGGTTTGACATAGCTCAGCAGACGCAGATAAATATGCCAATCGCCGACCGCAACCATATCCTCACCGGGATCTGGCCTGGGTTGTCCGGGAACGTTTCTCATGTGTTTGCTCATAGTTTTTAGCCGGACGCCTCAGGATCGCGAGTGGTGATACTCAAGTGAACAAACCCCAGTTGGCCCGCCGCGTCCATCGCCCTGACAACAGCCTGATGTGGCGTTTGAGCATCGGCAGTAATACTCAACGGCCGCTTCGTATCGCCACTGGAAACGCGTCGCAATGCCACCATCAACGTACTAATGTTTGTATCGACCAGGCCAACTTCGTTGATTGCATACTGACCTGCGGCATTGATCAAGATATCAATTCTTTCTGGGTTTTCAACTGCCTTTTCACCACTCGCCTCTGGTAAGTCGACCGTTAGATGGCTTTCCTTGGTAAAGGTAGTGGTTACCATAAAGAATATCAGCAGTAAAAATACTACGTCAATGAGCGGTGTGACGTTAACTCCCACCTCTTCTGGGCGTTGCCGACGAAACTTCAAAGCTACATTTCCACCTTTGGATCCACCCGTTTGGCGCCGTGCAACGCGTCCACCAGTTTCAAGGTTTCTTGTTCCAGCCCGACTACAATATCGTCGATACGCCGAATAAAATATCTGTGCATCACTACGGCGCCAATAGCTACGCTGAGCCCGGCAGCGGTGGTTATTAGCGCTTCGGAGATACCACCCGCCAATACCGCCGCATTGCCCGTACCCTGAACCATGATCTCGTTAAAGACCTTTATCATACCGACCACTGTACCCAACAGTCCCAGTAGAGGGCTCACTGCGGCAATCGTTCCCAGAGTGGTGATGTAGCGTTCCAGTTCGTGGATAACGTGGCTGGCTGCTTCGGCAATGCTCTCCTTCATCACGTCTCTGCCGTGTCGCGAGTTGGCGAGCCCCGCCGCCAGAATTTTACCCAAGGGAGAAGATTGGCGCAGCGTTTTCAGCCGCTCCGCATCCAGCTCACCATCTTTGATTTGCTGCCAGAGAGTAGACAGCAAGTGTGGCGGAGCCACCTTGTTGGGATTCAGCGTCCAGAGACGCTCGACGACTATCGCCAGGGCAACAATCGAGCAAAATATTATCGGCAGCATAAGCCAACCACCGGCGCTAACTAATTCGTACACTGATCATCCTCTCGTTCGTGACCGCAGTAGTATACGCGGCTACCCAACCCCTGAAAACACAACTGGAATCCGCACTTGTCGGCTTCAGTTCCAGTAGTATCGATGTTGCATACGCCAGTTGTCGAGCTCCAGCTCTCCTTTGACCCCAAGATCGACGACTATCGACCCCAAAAGCGCCGTTGTAAGCAACGTTACTCCCCTACTCTGGTACCGATCCACGACGTCCGTATAGGGGTGATGGAAGCGATTTAGGTAGCCTACCGAGGCAATTGCAACCGCGGGATTAACTCGATCCAGGAAACCCGGTGATGATGATGTCTTACTACCGTGGTGCGGCATGATGAGGACATCTGCTGCCAGAGGGTCCTGTCCGAGCTCTGTATTGGCAGTTCTAAGTGCTAATTGGAGCTCAGCCTGCCACTCAATGTCTCCTGGGAGCATGGCTGTGGCGCCTTGTGTCGAGATAGTCAGGACGCAGGAGGTATTATTTCCGTCTGCGTAATCTGATGGCGAGATAGGGTGGATAATATTAAAAGAGACGGCATCCCATACCCAGGAGGTTCCGGCCAGGCAGGGTGTGGTTTCGCGACCCGGAACAGGCACATTAGTTACCAGCTCCGTGACATCCAGCGACTCCAGCACCGCGTCGACACCTCCGCGATGATCCATATCGCCGTGGCTCAAGACAAGCTTATCGACGGTTCGAATACCCGAGTAACGCAGATAGGGAACGATCACGGCCTCTCCGGTATTAAAGCCGCTCGCGTAACCTGGCCCGGTATCATATAGCAGTGTGTGATGTTGGGTTTGCACCAGTACGCTCAGGCCCTGGCCTACATCGAACACCAATAACCTCGCAGCGCCGTAGGTTGGCCTCACAGCAGCCGGAAAGAATACGGGGAGCAATAGTAATAGAGCCACCGGCACGAACCTATACAGACGGATTTGCAACAGGAGAAGCACCGCCACGCTAGTGCTGGCCGCAACCCAGGCGCCGACCGAGACGTCCAACCAGGGAC
>JBLHKV010000182.1:0-7979 GCA_047618115.1 Halieaceae bacterium
AACCTTCGGCCCCGGCCGACATATTCACGACATGAGTTTGTGGAATGCTGAAGAGGACCAGTTTGTTATGCGGGCTGCCTTTGTGACCCAGCAGTGGGCGCTGGACGTGCCAATGATGGAACTCATTGATCTGTTCCATGTGGACCAGATGTCCGAGCAGAAAAAGAGCCGATGGATACACCACTACAAAGAGTGTGTGAAGCGCCAGTTGCTACTGAATGGTGGTGATCGAATTCATCTGAGTAAAAATCCATTGATGAGCGGCTGGGTCGAAACGCTGATAAATAAATTTCCAGGCGCATGTATCGTGGTCGTCGTGCGCGATCCAACCCAGTGCATACCGAGTGTCCTAAAACTGATGGAAACAAAGTGGAAGAGTTCGGGTTGGCTGAAGCAGGACTACAGCGGCTCCCTGCTCGCGCTGACTGCAATTTCCTTTGAAACTTTTCACAATCCACGTGATGTGCTGGCGCGCTATCCCAGTACGCCCCAGATAGCGATTGACTACCGTAAGCTCACTACTGAACCCAGGGCCACGGTGTTGGACGTTTACAACGCTCTTGGCATGACAGTCTCGCCGCAGTTTGATGGCTATCTGGTGGCGCAGGAAGAAAGAGAACGCGGTCACAAGACGCCGTTTCACTATAGTATCGAGGACTACGCACTTTCCCCGGAGCGTATCGAGCTCGAGCTTGGTGAGTTTTTCGATCAATATCAATGGCCCCGGGGAGAAGAGAGTTGAAGACACTCGAGGGCAAAACTGCGCTGATCACAGGCGCCAGCCGGGGCATAGGCTTTGCCATCGCCCGACGATTTGCCGCCGAGGGCGCCTCCGTGATTTTGTGTGCCTCACGACTGGGTAAACACGGCACTCAAGTGGGAACATTGGAAGGTGCGGTTAGTAGTATCCAGACCGAGGGCGGTCAGGCCGCTGCACTGGCGTGCAATCTTGCAGATTCTGAGGCACGTAGCGACCTTATCGCGCGGGCCAGTGAGCCTTTCGGTAATATCGACATACTGGTTAATAATGCCGCCGCGTCAAAAATGGTCCTGCCTAGCGCGGCGACGACTGCGCAACGCAATTTAATGTACGACATGAATGTCAATGTGCCGATGGAACTGACACAGCAGGCCATTCCCGCAATGCGCGACAGCGGTGGTGGCTGGATACTGAATATTAGTTCCAAAAGCTGTGAACAGCCTCTAGTCCCCTACCGGGATTCAGCCGCGTCCGCCCATATCATTGCCGCTTACGGTGCGACAAAGGCAGCTCTCAATCGTTATTCCATCGGCCTGGCCCACGAGATAGCGGTTGATCGAATTTACGTCAATACGCTTGCTCCAGAAAGCATTGTTTTGACCTCAGCCGCGGAGTACGTCCGAGACATTGCGCGACGCAACCCGGACATGGTCGAACCGGTGGAAATGTTGGCGGAGGCAGCTCTTGCTCTTTGTCATGGGACGTTGACCGGCCAGGTTTACTACAGCCGCCAACTCGTTCATAGCCTGGGTCTGCCGGTCAAATCACTCGATGCAAAAACGGTTCTGGGCGATGCATTTCTGTCCGCTGATCCGGAGGGAATGGCGTGAGCCAAAAAAGTTAGAATCAAAGGAGAGTCTTATGACGCATCAAATAGATGAAGCAAAAGCCGCCTTGCACCTCGCATGGGATGAAATGATGCTCTCGCTGCAAGAAGCGCGGAACGCTATCGATCATCCCGAGCTGCTGCCGGCACCACTCAACGAGCGTAATCTGGCGGAGGGCTACCGCTACCTGATGGGCTTTGTTCATAACGCGGTGGAACGTGCCTTTCACGATGACCCCGTACGACCACAATTTCGCAATGCCCTGAGTGTCATCACCCGTGCGACTATCGATAATGCCGATGCCATATATTTCGCTGCACCGCTGGACGGAAGACACAGCTACCGTATTCGCGGTGCGGTGGGCGATTCCCGCCACTGGCGCGGAGAGGCGCCTGCCACGGGCATACCCAAAGCCCCACACTATCTTATCTTCGAAGTGGTAGCCGGCTGCCGAGCGGGAGATTCCGGTGATCTCGGCGAAATGCGACCCGGGTTTAAAACCCAGACCGGACGCCTGGATTCATCGAGCATAGCAGTGGATGCTGACGGTACATTTGAAATCCTGCTGGCACCGGATCGACCCGCCAACTACGTCGGCAACTTTATACCCACCTTGAAGATTGTCGAATACCCTCATCCCACGGATCCATCGATGCCGTCGGAGCGCTATGCATCCATCGTCAGTGGCCGCCAGTTGTTTCACGACTGGGAACACGAGACAGCTATTCATCTGGAAATCACCCAACTAGGTGCAGAGGGAACCCACTCACTCTCATACTCAGCCGCTGCTGCGGCTCGCGAGATTCGTCAGTTCGGCGAGCTCGTGCGCAACCAGATGCATTTCTGGAACGCTTTCTGGACTATACCCATGGGGGTTTACGGTGAACGCCAGGGCACCCTGCCGGGGTTGGCCTTCGAGCGCAACGGTTTCAACCGGATAAACGCCGCGTCCAGCGCGACAGGCGGCGGAATGAGCACCAATCTCTACGCGGGCGGCCTTTTCGACCTGCAACCCGATGAGGCGCTCATCATTGAAAATCGGGTTAAATGTGAACCCAACTACATTGGCATCCAGCTCAGTAATTTTTGGGGTGAGTCACTGGATTACGCGAACAGGACCGGGAGTCTCAACGGCACACAGTCTGTCGTCGACGAGGACGGAGTCATTCGATTCGTGGTTGCCCATCGCGACCCTGGTGTTGCCAACTGGCTGGACACCAGCGGTCACCGAGAGGGAATGATAGCGCCCCGCTGGGCTTATAGCGAAAAACCCGAGGAGGACCAATGGCCTAAAATTAGCGCCCGAAAAGTGCCTTTTGGCGAGATTCGCCAGCATCTTCCGGAGGCGACTTTGCACTTCACACCCGAACAACGGCGCGAGCAAATCGCATTGCGCCAGCGCCATGTACAGCGGCGTTATCGGGCGTTCTGAAATAACACAGAGACCCACAGGGGGAGAGAAACCATTGAAAAGAAAAGTAGCATTTATTACCGGAGCCAGCCGCGGTATCGGTGCAGAGTCAGCCGTTGCACTCGCCGCGATCGGCTACAACGTGGCGATTACTGCGCGAACCCTGACCGCAGGTGAATCATACGATCATGGCGGTCATTCCAGCTCACTCCCCGGCTGCCTTGAGGCAACCGCTGCAGCAGTGCGGAGGGCTGGTGGGCAGGCCCTGTGTCTGCAAGCCGATATTCTGGAAGAAGACTCGGTGGTTGGGGCTGCCGAAACTGCGATACAGGAACTGGGCGGTATAGATCTGCTATTTAATAACGCCGTCTACCAAGGGGCGGGCAACCTTGAGTCACTACTGGACATAAAGCGTAAACAGCTGGACGCAATTTTCCAGGGCAATATCTATACACCCCTGGCGCTGGTAAAGACCGCGTTACCGCATATGCTAAAACAGGGCAGCGGGACCATTATCAATATGGTCTCCTATACTTCCTTTACCAATCCACCGGCGTCCGCAGAGCAGGGTGGCTGGGGCTTTGCCTACCCTGCATCGAAAGCTGCTATCGCCAGGATGGTGGGGTCTTTACGAGTAGAGCACCAAGGTTGCGGCCTGCGCTGTTTCAACATAGAACCCGGAACAGTCGTTACCGAAGTTATGAAGGCCGCGGGAATAACCAGCGAAGTACTAAAGCGTTATAAACCCTGCTCTGCTGCCGCCATTGCTGCGGTCGTAGCGTGGCTAGCAGACAATGAACCACCTGAAGAGTGGCAGCCAGAGGAAATACTGCGGGCTCCAGCCATAGCGAAGCAACTGAATTTGTTAGCCACAACTTCATTCTTGGAGAGCATATATGAATAAGATCGCGTTGGTGATGGGCGGCGGCGCAGGGACTGGTCGAGCCACCGCCCTGGCTTTCAGTCGCGAAGGAGCTAGTGTTGTCGTCGCAGATATTAATGAAAAATGGGGTCGGGAGACACTTGAGATTATTCGCAGTGAAGGCGCTGATGGGGTTTTTGTGCTTGCCGACATGAGCAAGTCTGCGGACATCCAGGGCGTCGTTGAAGCTACCCGGGAAGCATACGGTGCGCTTCACATGGTATCAAACAATGCCGCAATGGCCGCGCCCAATAAACCCGTAACAGAGCTCACCGAACAGGAGTGGGGATCGTGCATGGACGTCACGCTAAAGGGCGTGTGGCTGAGTATGAAATACCAGTTGCCGCTGATTGAGGCATCCGGCGGTGGTGCCATCGTCAATATCGCTTCTGTGTCGGGCATTCGTGGGGAGGTGTTTCAATCGGCCTATGCCGCGGCGAAGGGCGGCGTAATCACGCTCAGCAAAGCGGTGGCCGCCGAATATGCCAGGCGTGGTGTTCGAATAAACACCGTATGCCCGGGGGGCATAGACACTAAGGGCATGCAATATTATTTAAAATCAATGCCTGAAATGCATGACAAAACCCTCGATGCACACGCCATGGGTCGCCTTGCGCGGCCCGAGGAAATTGCCGATGCGGTGGTGTATCTCTGTTCTGACAAGGCCTCTTTCATCACCGGTCATGACATGGTCGTGGATGGGGGTATTCTAGTGCGCTCAAATGTAATTGACCTGAGCACTACGAACCCCTAATTCTTTAATAGTGTCAGAAGGTTAGCTACTCCCGTTTGGATCTCCCCACAATACCGGAGCCAATGTGGTGGCCACCACGTTCAGTGCACGCAGATTGATTACAAATCCGGCGCGTTGTAGATAACCTTGGTGGCTACCTCGCGGGTCGCTAAAAAGTGACCCCAATATAACCACCTGTCGTGGAAGCTTAGCCGTTGCATTTTGACGTTGCCCTCCATGGATACTTCCGTCTGGTTCCAGTGAAAGGTAGGTATCCCTGTCACGTTTCCAGAACCAGAGGGGTTGGCCCAGCTATTGCTGAAACGACCATCTGCATACCAGTGATTGACCGCGGTAGTACCGGCAGCGCTCTGTGCCCGGGCGTCATCGTGCACGTCCGAGTAACAGACTACTGGTGATATGAAGTCTCGGCTTGGTCACTGTTGAACTCTCTTGCCTGTTCGGCTGTTAGAAGGGTGCTGTCCGGCGAGAATCAACTCGCCCACCTCACCGCTGCCGGCCTTGAACATCAGCCCTATATCGATGTCGCGCACGATAACGCCGGTGGCACCGCGGTGTACCAACTGTGACACCGGAACAAGACAGCCCACATGAAACATGGGCATAGGCAGCAGGAAGCGGTCCTCGCTACGCATGTCAGAGGTTGTCATACGGGTCAGCTCTGCTCACAGCACGCAGCGATGGCTATGCATGACACCCTTGGGGTGGCCCGTGGTGCCGGAGGTATACATGATAAAGAGTAGTTCATCGTCATAGGCGCCCACGGGTGGCTCCACATCTGCGGCTGCCACGGAATCGCCCAATATATAGACGATCTCATTGGCCAGCAGACGCCAGTTTACCGGCACCATCACCGCGCCAATTTTGGCGATCGCGTAGTAACTCTCGATAAACTCAATGCCGTTTTTCCGTAGTGTGGCTACTCTGTCACCGGGTTTGACGCCGGACTCGAGTAGGGTATGAGCGATTCGATTGCTGCGCAGGTTCAGCTGTGTGAAGGTAAAACGCCGGTCGCGTTCGAATTCGACGAAGGCCTCGGCGTTGTCGCCTAACGTATAGCGCCACCACCGTCTACTGAAAGTAACTGCCCGGTAATGAATGAAGCGCGATCACTGGATAAAAAGGTCACGGCTTCTGCGATTTCCTCTGGCTCACCCAGCCGGTTCAATACAGCTTTAGACTTCAGGCCAGCTTCCATTTTTGGTTGTTCTTTGAAATAGTTTTCCAGACCGGGTGTACGGATGACGCCTGGAGAAACGGCATTAATGCGGATGCCCACTGCTCCAGTCTCTGCAGCCGAACTTTTAGTGAGAATATTAACGCCCGCTTTGGCGGCGGCGTAGGCGGTGTTGTTAGCCTGACCTCGCAAGGAGGCATTGGAGGAAATGTTCACGATGGCACCGCCGCCGTTTTCAATCATTGCCGCTATTTCGTACTTCATGCACAGCCAGGTGTTTGTCAGGCACATCTCCAACGTCTGGTCGAAAACTTTACGCTCATATTCATGGATGGGCCCCGAACCACGGCTAACCGCTGCACTGTTACAGGCGATGTCCAAACGGCCATAGGTAGCCAGGACAAAGTCTATGGCTTCCTTTACGGATTCTTCTTTACTCACGTCACCCACAATGAAAGCAGCATCGCCACCGGCTTCGTGAATCAGCTTGACGGTCGCCTCCCCCATTTCGGCGTTGAAGTCGGCGATTACGACCTTGGCGCCCTCGCGCGCGTAGGACATGGCTATAGCTCGACCAATGCCCTGGCCGGCGCCCGTTACAATACCTACTTTACTCTCCAGTAATCTCATAATTATGCTCCCTGTCTTTTTTGTCGCTAGTGACTTTCTAGTACGCATTCGCTGGTCGAGCTGTACTTTTCGAGTCGAGAATGTTGTGATTTTTTCAATGAATAAAAAATACTAGCTTGCTGGTCTGCGCGCTTCGTCTTGTGATCATCTGCACTATATTTACTGTGCTTCGGGTCACATGGGGAATAGCTGTAGAGAGGCTCACCCCACTAGGCAGCCATATCAAATTTGAAATTTATAGATCCATATTAGTCTTTGTCCAGAATAACTGTAGAGCCTCAGAAGCCGGATTTATGGACATTATCCACCGCAGTCTTATATATGCGAAATAACGGTCAGCGCCAGGACTAAGTCCCTGGTTTCGATTGATGTACCCAAAGACGCTCCGGTTCAATTGTCTGAACGCATAAGCTGCTTATAAGGACTGGTGTCCTTTCTCGACACCGTCTGTAAAATGATCGAAGACCGCGGTGGTGTGGCCCTGCCGATCGTGTGCGATGTCAAATTGATGGATTCCATACGCCCCTGCCTGGCTCGCGTCATTGAACCCTTTCAGGGGCTCAACATTCTCGTGATCAATGCTCAGGAAGTAAGGAGTTGCTTATGCGCGTAATGATAACCGGGGGTACCGGATTTGTTGGCTACCACACTGCGCTAGTTTTAATGGAGGCCGGACATACAGTGAGTTTATTGGTACGCAGTGTCGACAAAATGCTGAAATTGTATGGCGATGATTCCAGAGTAAGTTACACCCAGGGTGACATTACTGATCCGGGGAAAGTGGCTACAGCCTTGAAAAGCTGTGATGCACTCATCCACGCTGCTGCCATGGTCTCTACCAATGCCAACGATGCCGACGAAGTATTTAGAACCAATGTTGAAGGTGCCAAGACCGTAATAGGCAGTGCCCTGCTTCTGGGTATTGCCCCTATTATTCATGTTTCCAGTGTAACGGCTCTGTTTGATCCCGAGGCTACCATACTCGATGAAAATTCTCCCCCGGGTACAGCGAAGAATGCTTATGGGCGATCCAAGGTAGCCTGTGAGAAATATGTGCGTAGACTTCAGGATCAGCACGAACAGATTTACATTACCTATCCAGCTACTGTTGTGGGCCCTGACGATCCCGGCCTGACGGAAGCGCACATTGGAATACAAACCTATTTGACGACCTTTGTGCCACTGATGACAGGTGGCAATCAATACGTTGATGTTCGGGACCTGGCCGAAGTACATTTGCGACTGGTCGAACTGCAACCGGAGGCTGGCAATTTTACGCTTGGCGGTCACTACCTGGCCTGGCCTGAACTCGGCAGTCTCCTGGAAAAAATAACGGGTAGAAGGCTGTTGAAAGTGCCGCTGATGGCCGGGTTTATGAGGGTGGCAGGACGGGTGTTCGATAAGCTTAGCCCCTATATATCCACCAACTTTCCCATGAGCGAAGAAGCAATGGAATATGCTACCAAGTGGGTCAAAATGGACAATAGCAAAGTGGAGC
>JBLHKV010000183.1:0-7959 GCA_047618115.1 Halieaceae bacterium
ATGGAAGCTGCCAGACGCAACATGATTCAGGTAGACCTTGCAGGCGGTACTATCCAGTATGCGATCAAGGCACGCCATGGAGCCTCCAAGGTCTATATGCAGCCTGCATCAGAAGGTACCGGGGTAATTGCCGGTGGTGCCATGCGAGCTGTGCTCGAGATCGCTGGCGTCCACAATGTCCTGGCCAAGTGCTATGGCTCGACCAATCCGGTCAACGTGGTTCGCGCGACATTTAATGGTTTGAAGGAGATGTCATCTCCCGAAGACATCGCCGCCAAGCGCGGCAAGACAGTTGAAGAAATTCTGGCTTAACAGGCAGGTTATTAGATATGGCAAAGTCAACCATCAAGGTCACCCAGTTACGTAGCGTACACGGTCGACTGAAAAACCACAGAGCCTGCATCGCCGGGCTAGGCCTGCGTCGCATTGGGCATACCGTCGAGGTTGAAGATACGCCCTCGGTACGCGGAATGATCAACGCGGTGCACTACATGATTAAGGTTGAGGAATAGAACGATGACCTCCGAAGCAATGAGATTAAACACGATGAGTCCCGCTCCTGGCAGCAAAAAAAATGCCAAGCGTGCCGGTCGTGGCATCGGTAGCGGACTGGGCAAGACCTGTGGCCGCGGCCACAAAGGTCAGAAGGCTCGCTCGGGTGGAGGCATTCGCCCAGGATTTGAAGGCGGACAAATGCCTTTGCAGAAGCGGCTTCCAAAGTACGGTTTTACCTCGCGTGTGGCGAGAACCACCGCACAGCTGAGACTGGCCGAACTTAATTGTGTTACGGCTGATGTAATCGACCTGGAAGCGCTCAAGACAGCCGATCTGGTTAAGCAAAACAGCGTACGCGCTCGAGTGTTTTTGTCAGGTGAAATCGGTAAAGCGGTACACCTCAAGGGAATAACCGTCAGTAAGGGTGCCCGTGAGGCTATCGAAGCTGCCGGCGGAACGATCGAGGACTAGATGGCCAAGCGTGGACAGCTTCCCGCTGTAAACCAATCTGGACTAGGCGAGCTCATGGCTCGCCTTCGCTTTGTATTGATTGCGATAATTGTTTATCGCATCGGTACACACATTCCAGTGCCAGGTATCGACCCTGCTCAAGTGGCTTCGCTGTTTAACCAGAATGAAGGCACTATCTTGGGTTTGGCCAACATGTTCAGCGGCGGCGCGCTGGAGCGGATGAGTATTCTTGCTCTTGGAATTGTTCCCTATATTTCCAGCTCGATTATTATCCAGCTGATGACTGCGGTAACGCCGCAGCTAGAGCAGCTAAAGAAGGAAGGTGAATCGGGTCGTCGCAAGATCGCCCAGTACACGCGTTATTTGACGGTGGTGCTGGCATTTATACAGGCGACGGGTATGTCGGTAGGAATGGCCAATCAGGGCATGGCTTATGCCGTAAACCTGACGTTCTACGTTATTTCGATTACGTCCCTGGTTACCGGCACCGTATTTATGATGTGGCTGGGTGAACAGGTTACAGAGCGCGGGGTTGGCAATGGAATATCACTGCTAATTTTTGCGGGTATCGTGGCGGGACTTCCCGCTGCCATCGGTCAATCTCTGGAGCAGGCGCGCCAGGGTGAGCTGGATATCCTTGTACTGCTGTTCATGTTGTTGCTGGCAGTAGCGGTTATCTACCTGATCATATTTATTGAGCGAGGTCAGCGGAGAATTACCGTTAACTACGCCAAGCGCCAGGAGCGCGGCGGTCGGATGAGCCAGCCGCAGTCCAGCCATCTGCCTTTGAAGGTTAATATGGCTGGGGTAATACCAGCTATATTTGCGAGTAGTCTGTTGCTGTTTCCAGCGTCTATAGCGCAGTGGTTCGGATCCAGCGGTGAGGCGGACTGGCTGCAGGAAATAGCTTTGGCTATCGGTCCGGGGCAGCCGCTAAACATTTTGATCTTTACGGCACTGATAGTATTTTTCTGCTTCTTCTATACGGCGTTGATGTTCAACCCCGCAGAGGTTGCCGACAATCTCAAGCGTTCTGGAGCGTTTGTCCCAGGCATACGCCCAGGGCAGCAAACAGCAAACTATATCGACGGGGTGTTAACCCGGTTGACAGTATTTGGTTCGGCGTATATCGCTCTAGTATGTTTGTTACCACAGTTTTTAGTAGTGTTTTGGAACGTACCTTTTTATCTTGGCGGTACATCCTTGTTGATTGTTGTAGTTGTAGTCATGGATTTCATGGCGCAAGTCCAGTCGCATTTGGTTTCGCATCAGTATGACGGTGTGATGAAGAAGGCGAATCTGAAGGGCTACGGCGGAAAGCGCTAGGCGAGCATAAGCTGTCTGGTGACGAAGGGAGAAGGGAAATGAAAGTAAGAGCATCGGTAAAGAAAATGTGCAGAAATTGCAAAGTTGTTCGCCGCAAAGGTGTGGTACGAATAATTTGTAAGGCCGAGCCTCGGCATAAGCAACGTCAAGGCTGAGTGTTAGGCCGGTTGGATTTAACAGGGCATGTGAGTAAGTGCCTGCTAAATGTTGATTTATTGAATTTGTAGCGCTAGAATGCTGCGCCCTTTCCAAGGGTCACGTGTTTTTGTGAATTAAGTGTACCCTTTAAGGGAACGGAGAAAATTGGATGGCTCGAATAGCTGGTGTCAATATTCCGGATAACAAGCACGCTGTTATCTCGTTGACCTATATCTTTGGTGTCGGCCGTACAAAGGCCAGACAATTGTGTGCAGCTTCTGGTGTTGCCGAAGCGAGTAAGATCGGCGAACTGGGCGAAGCAGATATGGACTTGCTGCGCACAGAGGTCGGCAAGCTGACTGTTGAGGGTGATTTGCGACGCGAAGTATCCATGAACATTAAGCGACTCATGGACTTGGGTTGTAATCGTGGTTTGCGCCATCGTAAGGGCCTGCCCCTGCGTGGACAGAGAACCAAGACCAATGCGCGTACGCGTAAAGGTCCGCGGAAACCAATCCGCAAGTAAGACACACAATTTAGTGTAGCTGCACCTGAGTGCAGTGACGATATTAAATTAGGAAATAAGTTATGGCTAAGCAAGGTGCGAAGACAACTCGCAAAAAAATCACCAAGACAGTAGTCGACGGTGTGGCGCACATTCATGCGTCCTTCAACAACACAATTGTTACTATCACCGATCGCCAGGGCAACACCCTTAGCTGGGCTACCGCCGGAGGATCTGGTTTCCGTGGTTCGCGCAAAAGCACACCTTTTGCCGCGCAGGTCGCTGCAGAGCGTGCTGGCGAAGCCGCCAAAGAGTACGGGCTGCAGAATCTCGATGTGCAGGTCAAAGGACCGGGCCCAGGTCGTGAATCCGCTGTTCGCGCATTGAATTCTTGCGGATACAAAATCAGTAACATTACCGATGTGACGCCAATTCCCCACAATGGCTGTCGCCCTCCCAAGAAACGCCGCGTGTAACCGGATCAGGATTAGATATTATGGCTAGATATACAGGCCCAAAGTGCAAACTGGCACGCCGCGAAGGTACCGATCTGTTTCTTAAGAGTGGTGTTCGTTCGTTGGAGTCAAAATGTAAGGCGGATGCTATTCCCGGGCAGCACGGCGCACGTCGCAGCCGTTTGTCTGACTACGGTGTTCAGCTGCGTGAAAAGCAAAAAGTACGTCGGATCTACGGCGTGCTCGAAAAGCAATTTCGTAATTACTATAAAGAAGCAGCGCGTCAGACTGGAGCTACAGGTGAAAACCTGTTGGTTCTGCTGGAGTCGCGGCTGGATAACGTTGTATACCGGATGGGCTTCGGTTCTACCCGAGCGGAATCTCGCCAACTGGTATCGCATCGCGCCATTCTTGTTAATGGGGTCAGTGTTAATATTCCGTCGTACCAGGTTAGCCCTGGCGACGTGATCTCACTACGCGAGAAGGCCAAAAAGCAATTGCGCGTGCAGTCTTCCCTGGCGTTGGCAGCACAGCGCGGCGACTCAGAGTGGATTGATGTAAGCACAGAAAAATTGGAAGGCGTGTTTAAGGCCTATCCAGAGCGTCTCGATCTTCCTTCGGAAATTAACGAGAGCTTGATTGTGGAGCTGTACTCAAAGTAAACCTTTGAGCTGATAGTCAGAGCCCATTAACAGTTAGAACACAGGTGCCAATATGCAGAGTGCAGTGAACGAATTTCTTACTCCACGCTTGATCAATGTCAACGAGATAAGCGCGACCCGGGCCCAGGTAACACTCGAGCCTTTGGAACGTGGTTTCGGCCACACCCTGGGTAACGCCCTGCGTCGTATCCTGCTGTCGTCTATGCCTGGATGTGCCATCATCGAAGCTGAAATCGATGGCGTATTGCACGAGTACAGTTCGATCGAAGGTGTGCAGGAAGACGTAATTGAGATTTTGCTCAACCTCAAGGGTGTCGCTATTGTGTTGCACGGTAAAGACGAAGTAGAGCTGACCTTGAGCAAGAGTGGCTCGGGTCCAGTAACTGCTGGCGATATCCAGACGGATCACGAAGTAGAGATCAAGAACCCCGATCACGTCATCGCGCATCTGAATGGCAACTCCTCGTTGAACATCAAGCTCACGATAGCCCGAGGCCGCGGTTATTCTCCCGCCGACTCTCGTGAAAATCCAGAAGACGAGTCGCGTTCCATTGGCCGGTTGCAGTTGGATGCCAGTTTCAGCCCGATCTACCGCGTTTCTTACGTGGTTGACAGCGCTCGTGTAGAGCAGCGTACCGACCTTGATAAGTTGGTTTTGGATCTGGAGACCAACGGTACTATCGATCCAGAGGAGGCAATTCGCCGTGCCGCTACGATCCTGCAGCAGCAGTTGGCAGTATTTGTCGACCTCGAGAGCGAGAAGGAAGTTGAGCACGCTGAGGAAGAAGATGAAGTCGATCCAATCCTGTTGCGTCCTGTGGACGACCTGGAGTTGACAGTCCGGTCTGCCAACTGCCTTAAAGCAGAAAATATTTACTACATCGGTGATCTGGTTCAACGCACCGAAGTTGAATTGCTTAAAACGCCTAACCTGGGCAAAAAGTCACTCACCGAGATCAAGGATGTTCTTGCCTCGCGTGGCCTGTCTCTGGGAATGCGTCTCGATAGCTGGCCACCAGCAAGCCTGCGCAACGACGATCGTGTCCTGAGCGCCTGAGTAGTCGGCACCTAATTAGCAGTATAGACAGAGATATAGGAAGGAAAATAAGTCATGCGTCATCGTCACAGCGGTCGTCAGCTTAATCGGAACAGTTCGCATCGCAAAGCGATGTTTCGCAACATGACCACCTCATTGGTGGAACACGAGCTGATTAAAACAACCTTGCCCAAGGCCAAGGAATTGCGTCGCTACGCGGAGCCGCTCATCACTCTAGGAAAGAGTGACAGCGTTGCCAACCGTCGTTTAGCATTCGATCGTACCCGCAGCAAGGAAACCGTGGGCAAATTGTTCAACGAGTTAGGTCCGCGTTACCAGGATCGGCCTGGAGGATATATCCGCATCCTCAAGTGCGGCCACCGCGCTGGTGATATGGCTCCCATGGCCTACGTAGAGTTAGTTGATCGTCCCAGAGCTATAGAAGCTGAAGACGATACTGAAGATTAAGATGTGCTAACCGCACAATATTGAGAAGCCGGGTTATCCCGGCTTTTTTGTGCCCGTAATTTCAGGGATAGTTTTAGGGACAGTTTACTTAATTAGTTTTAGGGACAGTTTACTTAATTATGTAGGTTTCAAAGTCTGAGAAACCTACATAATTAAGTAAACTGTCCCTAAAACTAATTAAGTAAACTGTCCCCAAAACCCCCCAAAACCTATGCTAGTCTGAGCCCGGTCACAGGCACATGTCGAGCCGCAATGGGACAGGTTCAGTTAATTCCATTTCAGCACTGGTTGCCGCGGTTAGTTGTCCATTATCATGCGTGCATCAGTTGAGATGATTTGAACTATGTTAGTACTGGGAATAGAAACCTCCTGCGATGAGACCGGAGTCGCTTTATACGACACCGAGAAAGGCTTGATCGCGGACCGCCTATATAGCCAAGTGGAGCTTCACGTTGAGTATGGTGGGGTCGTTCCTGAGCTCGCTTCACGTGACCACGTACGTAAGACCTTGCCGCTCATCTCCGAGATGATGACAGCGGCACAGATCGAGGCGAGGGATATTGACGCGGTTGCTTACACCGCGGGTCCGGGTTTGGCCGGCGCATTAATGGTAGGGGCCACGCTAGGTCGGTCCCTGGCCTTTGCCTGGGGAGTGCCTGGACTGGGTGTTCATCATATGGAGGGACATCTATTGGCTCCAATGCTGGCCGAGGATAGGCCAGAGTATCCTTTCGTAGCACTATTGGTGTCTGGTGGCCATACCCAACTCATAAGGGTAGATGGCATAGGCCAGTACAAACTACTGGGAGAATCACTCGACGATGCGGCCGGTGAGGCATTCGACAAGGCGGCAAAAATGCTGGGTATGGATTATCCCGGTGGACCATTAATCGCAAAGCTTGCCGAGACTGGCGATTCGAGTCGATATCAATTTCCACGGCCCATGGTCAATAGACCCGGGCTCGATTTCAGCTTTAGTGGCCTGAAGACTTTTACACTGAATACCGTAGCGGCGGCTCGGCAGGCTGGCAATCTCGACGAGCAGCACCGTGCTGATATCGCCTGCGCATTTGAGGTGGCCGTGGTTGATACGCTGCGGATAAAGTGCGTGCGAGCGTTGCGTCAGGAGGGGTTAACCAGCCTGGTTATCGCCGGTGGAGTAAGTGCTAACAAGCGTTTACGACGTGCGTTGGCGGCGGAAATGGAAGGGCTTCAGGGTAGGGTTTTTCTGCCGGCCCCGGAATATTGTACCGATAATGGCGCCATGATTGCCTATGCTGGAGCCCAGCGTTTAGTCGCAGGCCAGGCCGACGATCTGGCCGTTTCGGTAAGGCCCCGATGGCCTATGGAAGAACTGCCATCTTTAGACAGGGCAATCTGATGGATAAGATATTTATTCGCGATCTTGAAATCGAAACCATTATTGGTATTTATGGATTCGAGCGACAGGTGCGGCAGCGTCTCCTGCTCAGCCTGGAAATGAAGTGGGATACGGCTGCGGTCGCCAGAGAAAATAGTATTGAGCTGGCATTGGACTATAAATCTGTTGCGGACCGCTTGACTGAATTTGTCCAGGCCGGTGAGTACGGCCTGCTCGAGACAGCTGCTGAGGATATTGCGAAGCTGTTGAAGAGCGAGTTTGGGGTAGCCTGGTTACAGTTAAAACTGGATAAACCCGATGCGATTGGGCCGGCCAGTGGTGTCGGGGTTATTATTGAGCGTGGAGAGCGTGACTGAATGACCCGCGTTTTTGTTGGCATAGGCAGTAATACCGAACGCGAACAACACGTTCGAATTGCTGTCGAGTGGCTTCATGCCGAATTTGAGAATGTGCGCTTTTCCCCTGTATTTGAAAGCGCAGCGATTGGCTTTGACGGCCGACCCTTTCTCAATCTGGTAGCTCAACTCGACACAACGCTTGCCGTCGGCGAGTTGCTGGCGAGCTTCAAATCCTTGGAGTACGATTACGGACGAGAGCCTGATGCGCCGCGCTTTACGGCGCGTAATATCGACCTGGATATTCTGACCTATGGCGATGCGATCGGTCGAATTGATGGCATAGAGCTGCCGCGTGCAGAGGTGCTGTATAACGCCTTTGTTTTGTGGCCACTTGCCGAACTGGCTGGAGCTAGTCTGCACCCGGTTACTGGTAAGAGCTATGCATCCCACTGGGCTGAATTTGACCAATCTTCGCAACAACTGACGCCCATCGAATTCCCCTTGCCTACCTGATTAAACGGCGCTAATCGCAGCTAAGCGTAGTTCCCTTAGCGCCTCGCCAAACTCGCGACCCTCCAGCCCACTAGCTTGCAATTGAGTCGTATCAACAGCTGAAGCTGCGGCCTGAGCGCGCTCGAATCGTAATTTCTGTGGATAGGGCTGGTCCTCTTTTCCCAGACGGCC
>JBLHKV010000184.1:0-7936 GCA_047618115.1 Halieaceae bacterium
TGCCGTCAATGTGGGCTATAGCCTCGATGTTGATTTGAGCCAGCAGTGCATCACCACACCGGGTGGCGAGCGAATAGAATTTGAGGTGGAAGAGTTCAGAAAATTTTGTCTTCTGAATGGTTTGGATGATATCGGTGAGACTTTGGCTGACTCAGACGCAATCGTAGAATTTGAGCGACGTTGGCGAATCGAGTCGCCCTGGCTCTTCGACCAGATACCCGGAGTTCACTCGTGAGTCGGCGGGTTCTAGTGCTGCCGGGAGACTATATTGGGCCGGAGATCGTAGCGCAGGCACGTCGAGTACTCGATGCCGTAAACGTCGGCTTTTCGCTCGATTTGACCGTAGAAGAGTCTCTCCTGGGTGGGGCTGCAATCGACGCTTTTGGCGTCCCCCTGCCCGCGACGACGCTGGAACTGGCCCGCGATGCCCAGGCGATTTTGCTGGGGGCGGTTGGCGGTCCCAAATGGGACGCTGTGGATGCGGCCATCCGCCCTGAAAAGGGTTTGTTACAAATTCGCTCTGAGTTGGGCTTGTTCGGAAACCTCCGGCCAGCACTGCTGTACCCGCAACTCGCTGCTGCCTCGAGTCTTAAACCCGAAGTGGTTGCCGGCCTGGACATACTGATTGTCCGCGAGTTGACCGGCGGTATTTACTTTGGCGAGCCCAGGGGAATTCGAACCCTGCAAAATGGCGAGCGGCAGGGTTACAACACCTATGTCTATTCCGAGTCGGAAATAGAACGTATCGCTCACCTCGCATTTCGTCTGGCAGGCAAGCGCAGTGGGCGTTTGTGTTCCGTTGATAAATCCAATGTGCTGGAGGCGACGGCATTGTGGCGGGAGGTGGTAAGCAGCCTTGCCGCGCAATACCCCAATGTTGAATTGAGCCATATGTACGTAGACAGCGCGGCGATGGAATTGGTGAGGGCGCCCAAGCAATTCGATGTCATGGTTACTGGAAATATGTTCGGCGATATATTAAGTGATGCCGCAGCCATGCTGACGGGGTCTATTGGCATGTTGCCGTCGGCCTCGCTGGATAAGGACGGCAAGGGCATGTATGAACCGTGCCACGGTTCCGCGCCGGATATTGCCGGTCAAGGAAAAGCCAATCCTCTGGCGACCATTTTGTCTGTAGCGATGATGATGCGCTATACGCTAGGTTGCCCTGCGGCAGCACAGGCGATTGAAGTCGCCGTCGGTAACACCCTGGATCGAGGTTGTCGAACACCCGATATACAAACCCCTGGATGCGAACTGGTTAGTACCGTCGAGATGGGTAATGCCGTGGTAGAAGAACTGAGCAATTACATGGAGAGCAATGAAAATGTCTGACACATACGATGTTGCCGTGCTGGGCGCCACGGGCGCGGTTGGTGAAACCATGATTTCGATTTTAGAGGAAAGAGGGTTTCCGGTGGGCACCCTGTATCCATTAGCCAGTAGCCGTTCGGCTGGCAAAACAATCTTATTTCGGGGTAAAGCATTAATGATCGAGGATGTGGCCTCTTTCGACTTCAGCAAAGTGAAAATTGGGCTTTTTTCCGCCGGAGGTAGCGTATCTGAGCAGTATGCCCCTGTCGCAGTCGCAGCCGGTTGTGTGGTCATCGACAATACTTCTCATTTCCGAAACGAGAACGATATTCCACTGGTCGTGCCAGAGGTCAATCCTGAAGCGCTGGCCGGGTATACCAACAGAGGAATAATCGCAAATCCGAACTGTTCGACCATTCAAATGATGGTAGCTCTCAAGCCTATCTACGACGAGGTTGGCATAGAGCGTATCAACGTTTGCACCTATCAAGCTGTGTCTGGAACGGGGAAAAGTGCCATCAGTGAGCTGGCTGATCAGACCGCCAAATTGCTCAATGGCCAGCCCGCCGAATGTAAGGTCTACCCAAAGCAAATAGCTTTTAACGTGTTGCCACAAATCGATTCATTTCAGGACAATGGCTATACCCGCGAGGAGATGAAAATGGTGTGGGAGACGCGAAAAATATTTGCCGATCCCACTATCCAGGTAAATCCCACCTGTGTGCGCGTGCCGGTCTTCTATTCTCATTCTGAAGCTATTCACATCGAAACTCGAGAAAAAATTAGCGCGGAAAAGGTCATGGAGCTGATGAGAAATTCCCCGGGAATCACCCTGATCGATGAGCGCGAGGATGGCGGCTATCCGACTCCGATTGGAGATTCTGCCGGAGAGGACTCAGTATTCGTGGGACGGATCCGCGAGGACATTTCACATCCCCGTGGGATTGATCTTTGGGTAGTCTCCGACAATGTCCGTAAAGGAGCGGCCCTGAACTCGGTGCAAATCGCCGAAGCCTTGATAAAAAGCTACATATAATGAATACTTGCGGCTATTAGTAAAGGGATATTCTAGGTCCCTCAGTAAACTCGGGAATAACAATGGTGATGGCTATGATGGGGAAGTTATCTCGATGGACCTGCGCATTAGCGCTTGTGTTTTCCAGCGCCGTAGGGGCGGTTGGGCTAGGCGATCTGAGTCTTAAATCTTACCTGAACGAAACCCTCGATGCGGAAGTAGAATTGCTAAGTCTGGGTAAGCTGGGTCGGGAGCAATTGCACGTTTTACTCGCATCCCAAGACGACTTCGATCGGGCAGGCGTACCGCGAGATTATTATCTGCAGTCGCTTAATTTCGAAGTCGAAGTCGATGACGCCGGAACCGGGGTGATCCTGGTGACGACAGATAACAAAATCAACGAACCCTATCTTAATTTTTTGATAGAGGTCAGGTGGCCGACCGGGCGGTTGCTGCGGGAATACACAATACTGCTGGACCCCGTGGTATTTACACAGAGCTACGAGTCTCCGGCAGCAGAGTCGGTTGTCGAGAGCTCAACACCTAACCGTGCAGATAGCAACAGTCGAGCACCCACTGCCACCACAACCACTGTAGCTGCGCCGACAAGTTCAGACGATCGCGATTACGGATCTCATTATGGCGATAATCTCGAAAACGACGCACATATGGTGGCAGAGGATGACACCCTATGGACCATTGCGGCGAGGCTAAGGCCAGAAGGTCACAGTATTCATCAAACCATGTTGGCAATTCAGCGCACCAACCCCAAAGCATTCATCAACGGTAATATTAATCTGGTGAAGGCTGGTTATATTTTGCGTATCCCGGATGAAGGTGAGATCGGTAGTCGCGACGACCAGTACGCTGCAGCTGAGGTGAGCTCCCAGAATAGAGATTGGCGTGAAGGTCGTAGTAGTGGCCCTATTGAAGGAGCCTCGCGTCCACAGATGGATGCCACTGCAGATGGCAGCGATGCGCGTCGGAGTAGCGGCAGCGACGATGGCGATGGCGTGCTTGAAATCGCTAGCGGTGGCCAGTCACAAGACGATGTGGGCGGTGACGATCTGTCTAACGAATTGATCGCTAGCTACGAAGACGTCGATCGCGTCCAGAGAGATTTGAATGATCTTCAGTCTCGTATTTCTGAGCTGGAAGAGCGCAATCGAACCCTTGCGCGCCTGAATGAGCTTAAAGATGATCAGCTCAAGGCAATGCAGGATGAGCTGGGTCGAACCTTAGACGAGGTTGTAGAAACCAATGTCGACAACCAACAGTCGGCCAGCGAATCAATAACGGCGACGGATCCACCGCCAACTGAGGTTGCCGTATCCCAGCCCAAAGCTCCCGCAGAACGCGGGGCTTTTTCTTTAATAATGGACAATTTGTTGTGGCTGTTGCTGGCCCTGGTTGCGATTGCTGCGGGCATATGGGCGCTGCTGTGGCGCAGGGGCGATGGTTCTGACGATGTGCGTACCAAGCGCTCTGGGAGGAATGACGACGATTTTGCCGGTCTAGAACTCGGTGATGACGATTTGATAGTCGATGAAATCAGCAATGAGTCGCTTGCATCCAGGCCTTCAATTTCAGCAGTTGCTCAAGGCACGGACGCGGGGCAGGGTTATGAAAGTCATGTGGAGGATGCTGATGCTCTAGCTGAGGCCGATATCTACATTGCCTACGGACGCTATCAGCAAGCTATCGCTGTTCTCGCACCCGCGGTTATCGCCCACCCTGAAAATCCGGAATATCGACTGAAGTTGTTGGAAGTATACGCTGCTATGGGCGATGCTCAGGCCTTTGAGAATGAGCTGCAGCACCTGCAGGCACTGGAGGACCCAGCTGCCAGTACCAGAGCTGAAGAACTTCGCAACGGCTTGGGTGATGACCTCGGTGTCTCGGATATCGATTTGACCCCTGCTATCGAAACTGATCAGCTGGATGCAGGTGATCAGTTGGCCGATCTGGAAGTTTCGGTAGCTGAGGAGAGTCAGGACGAAGACATGTTTGATCTGTCACTCGACGATAGCCTGGAAGAGTCGGATGATGACGCTGCCGATCTGGAGCTGGAACTGGAGCTGGATGATGACTTTCTCACCGACCTCGATAGCGCGGCAGCAGATAGTGCGGGTGAAGAAACAACCGAGTTTGAGCTCGAATTAGATCTGGAAATGGATGATGAAGTAGATCTTACAGAAGTCGCTGCGGCGTCCGGCTCGCTCGAAGATGTGGAAGAGTTGGATGTCTTTGAAGAATTGGATGAGCTTGAAATAGACGATTTCAGTGAGTTCGCCGGTGGTGATGAATTGTCCACAAAGCTCGATTTAGCGCGCGCTTATCTCGATATGGGTGACCAGGATGGCGCTAGAGAAATCCTTGATAAAGTAGCAACAGACGGAACCGATGAGCAAAAGCAGGAGGCCACAGAGCTCCTGGGACGCATTGGATAATAATCGTCACAGGCAACCCTACTCAGCAGTTCCACTGAACCAGGATGGCCGCATTGCGCTTGCCGTAGAGTATGTTGGAAGCGATTACTGCGGGTGGCAGAGACAAACAAACTGTAATATACCCTCGGTTCAGGGAACATTGGAGCGCGCGCTGTCCAAGGTGGCAAACAGGCCTGTGCAGGTTCACTGTGCTGGTCGAACCGATTCAGGCGTTCACGCCGGTCACCAGGTAGTTCATTTTGATCCCGGCGTTGCTCGCAGTTCGAAGGCTTGGGTGTTGGGCGGCAATATGAATTTGCCCGATAGCATCGCCATTAAATGGGCAGTACCGGTCGCGAATGACTTTCACGCAAGATTTTCTGCACGCTATCGACGTTATCGCTACATTATTGACAACTGTACTCATCGGCCGGCGCTGATGTCTCCGCTGCTGCTATGGAGACGCGATCACCTCGATGTGGCACTCATGCACGAGGCATCGCAAGCCCTGCTTGGCGAAGCCGATTTCAGCGCCTTTCGGGCCGCTGGTTGTCAGTCGCGTACCGCGAGGAGAAACGTCGATTTTGTGTGTGTAAGCAGGTATCAACGTCTCCTGATAATCGACATACAAGCCAATGCCTTTCTGCACCACATGGTGAGGAATATTGTTGGTTCTCTGCTGGAGATTGGCGCTGGCAGGCGTGAAGTTGGCTGGCTGAAAACACTTCTGATTTCCAAGGACAGGACCAAAGCTGGCGCTACGGCACCGCCCGAGGGACTGTATCTGGTAGACGTGGGTTATCCAGAAGTGCATGCACTACCGTTGAACACTCCCGGGCCGGTATTTTTACCCTGCACAGATAATGGTGCCAGCGGGACATGATCTGGTAATATACCTCGCTTTTTACAGTCGGTCAGATTTTTCGTGCTCCGTACCCGAATCAAAATATGTGGTATCACTTCACCCGAAGACGCGTCGATGGCGGTGCGGCTGGGGGCGGATGCGCTTGGACTGGTTTTTTACCCGCCAAGCCAGCGGGCGGTAAGCATTGATGAGGCACGGATAATCACCTCGCTACAGCTACCGTTCGTGACCACCGTAGCGCTTTTTGTTAATAGTGACCCGGGCTTTGTGACGTCAGTTATCGATGCGGTTCGACCGAGTATGTTGCAATTCCATGGCGATGAAACCGAGTCCGACTGTGCACACTATGGTATTCCGTACATGAAGGCGATCCGGGTTGGCGAGGATTGCGACGTCGCTGATCAGGTGGGTAAATTTAGTTCGGCATCGGCCCTGCTCCTCGATACTCTGGTGAAGGGGGTAGCCGGCGGAACTGGCCAGCGTTTTGATTGGGGTCTTGTTCCAAAGAACCTCAGTGCACCGCTCGTGCTCGCCGGAGGTCTCGACGCCGATAACGTTGGCTCCGCTATCGAGGTGCTTCGACCTTACGCAGTTGATGTGAGTGGAGGCGTGGAGTCAGGGCCTGGCCGCAAAGATATTCATCGAGTTGAGAGCTTTGTGAATGCCGTTCGTCTGGCAGACCTCGACAGACAAATTATTTATTAGATTTGGTGAAATTAGTAGATGGAGAATGCAGTGATTGATAAACAGAGTGTGGATTTTAGTGGGCTGCCCGACGAGCGGGGGCACTTTGGCATTTATGGGGGCAGATTTGTTGCCGAAACGCTTATTTCTGCGCTGGATGAATTGGATCGCGTCTATCGCAAGCTGCGCGACGATACGGACTTTCAACGAGCGTTTGATACCGATCTAGCGCATTACGTTGGCCGACCATCACCGCTTTATCTTGCGGAACGGTTGACTCGCGAAGTGGGTGGCGCCCAAATTTTTCTAAAGCGTGAAGATCTGAATCACACTGGGGCTCACAAGATCAATAATACCGTCGGCCAGGCTCTACTGGCGCGATTTATGGGCAAAAAACGAATCATAGCGGAAACAGGTGCCGGTCAGCATGGGGTAGCCTCCGCTACAGTAGCGGCTCGTTTTGGTATGTCCTGTCACGTCTACATGGGCGAGGAGGATATTCGCAGGCAGGCTCCCAATGTTTATCGAATGAAGCTACTGGGTGCCGAGGTAATCCCGGTAACGTCTGGTTCGCGAACCCTTAAGGATGCCATGAACGAGGCCATGCGGGATTGGGTCGCCAATGTGGATGATACCTACTACATTATTGGCACAGCGGCTGGGCCTCACCCCTATCCCATGTTGGTAAGAGATTTTCAGTGTGTGATTGGCCGGGAGGCACGCCACCAATGTACCGAACAAACGGGACGGCTACCCGATGCGCTGGTGGCTTGCGTCGGTGGAGGGTCTAACGCAATTGGCTTGTTCCATCCTTTTTTGAAAGATAGCAGCGTGGCGATGTATGGCGTGGAGGCTGGTGGTTTGGGTATTGAAACCGGCAAACATGCAGCGCCGCTTACCGAGGGCCGTCCAGGCGTACTGCATGGCAACAGAACCTACTTGATGGAGGATGAGGATGGGCAGATTCTGCACACCCACTCGGTCTCGGCAGGGTTGGATTATCCCGGTGTTGGTCCCGAACACTCATGGCTCAAAGATGTTGGTCGAGTGGACTATGTTACGGTCAATGATAATCAGGCCATGGCGGCTTTTCATAAACTGACGCTGACTGAGGGAATAATACCTGCGTTGGAGTCCAGTCACGCGGTGGCATACGCGATGGAGCTCGCGTCCACAATGAAGCCAGAACAGAATATTGTGGTCAACCTGTCCGGACGCGGCGATAAAGACATATACACAGTTGCCGAAATAGACGGCATAGAACTTTAGTGAGGGTAGAGTATTGAGCCGTATCGAGCGATGTTTTAAGGATCTCAAAAGTGCGGGCCGCAAGGGTGTAGTGCCTTATATTGTGGCCGGCGATCCAGGTCCGGAGATCACCGTTCCCATGATGCATGAACTGGTGGCTCAAGGTGCCGATATTATCGAGTTAGGTGTGCCCTTTTCCGATCCGATGGCCGAGGGGCCCGTGATTCAGCTTGCGCATGAAAGAGCATTGGTCAAACGGGTTGGATTACGCCAGGTTTTAGCAATGGTTGCCGAGTTCCGACTTCGGGATGACAAAACTCCGGTCTTGCTTATGGGGTATTGCAATCCCATCGAGGCAATGGGCTACGAAACGTTCACAAA
>JBLHKV010000185.1:0-7934 GCA_047618115.1 Halieaceae bacterium
TCCCTGGTGTCGCCGCTTTTTCGCGGCTGAATCTCTCGGAAAGTATCAATGAGACACCTTATGCCGAGGCGCCATCTTGGTTCAAAAACTGGGAGGGGACCGGATTACTGGCGTGGCAGGACAAGAACGACGATGGAATTATGCAGTACCGTGCGGGAAATGCATTTCAACCGACAGCGCCCTTGTACACCGGGGAAACCGGATCTTCAGGTCAACGGTTGTTGAGCAATCTGCCCAGTGCAAATGACAATGAGATCTACGTCGATCGAGACATCATGGTGATGTCCAGCCCCGAGGTGGCCGGTTTGCCCGCCTGGGTGATCGCATTGATGGCGGCGGGCGCGGTGGCGGCAGCCTTATCGACAGCGGCTGGCCTGCTCCTGGTTATCTCCAGTTCCGTTTCACATGACCTCTTAAAGAGTACCTGGTTGCCTGGCATTACCGAACGGCAGGAGCTTTTGTATGCTCGAATAGCAGCTGCCTCGGCTATTGTTGTAGCCGGGTGGTTCGGCATTAATCCACCGGCATTTGTAGCCCAGGTTGTCGCCTTCGCGTTTGGCCTCGCCGCCGCTTCATTGTTCCCGGCAATCTTCATGGGAATTTTCTTCAAGGGAATTTCCAAGGAGGGTGCCATAACCGGCATGCTCCTGGGCCTGGTGATGACTTTCTCCTATATTGTGTATTTCAAATTCATGTTCCCGGAGCTGGACAATCCAAATCATTGGTGGTTTGGGATCTCGCCGCAGGGTATTGGCGTGGTGGGGGCGATGGCGAATGCAGCGGCCGCCGTCGTAATCAGTCGGTTTACACCAGCACCGCCAAAAGAGGTGCAGGCCATGGTAGACAGTATTAGGCTACCCTGATCACGTCTCGAGAAATCTGCCGAGTAAACGATTGAACGCCACGGGTTTTTCCGCGTGAAGCCAGTGTCCCGCAGCGGCAATTACTTTAAACGTTGCCGCGGGAAATAGTTCGAGAATCGCCTCGCTGTGCGCTGTCTTGATATAGTCTGACTCCCCACCTTTGATAAATAGAGTAGGTCCGGTGAAGGTCGGACCAACGGGTGCAGCTGCTATGGCGTCGTAACACGCCTCAATAGCGGCGACATTAAAGCGCCATGCATAACCCTGTTCATCTACCCGGGCCAGGCTTTTTAACAGAAACCCGCGAGTCGCTGCGTCTTCAACGTAGTCTGCCAATAGGGCATTTGCCTGGCGTCGACTGCTTATTGTAGTTTTCAAGATAGCTGTGAGTCCGGCGAGTACATTGCGGTGGTGGGGTGGGTACATCACTGGCGCGATATCGGCGACGCAGAGTTGAGATACCATAGCAGGGTGGTTCATGGCCAGTTGCATGGCTGCTTTGCCACCCATTGAATGTCCCATCACAGCGGCCCGCTCGACGCCCAGTTCCTGCATGGTCTCCCGGATATCGGCAGCGATAAGGGGATAGCTGATATCAGGTGCGTGGGACGAGAGCCCATGATTCCGCAAATCGAAACTGTACACCTTGTGTTGCGTGCTTAACGCGCGGGCTACAGTCTTAAGATTGTCGCTGGACCCGAACAGTCCGTGGAGCAAAATCAACGGAGGGCCAGCGCCCATAGCGGTAGAGTATAAATTCATACTGAATGAGGCTAACCGTTGCTTGCGCGCACTGCAATATTTCGGGACAATACGCCGCCTTGGCCCTCTCAGGCCAAATGCTATGGTGGTCCTTGCGGTCCCCTCGCAACGATAGGTAGTAAACTCCGCCAGGCCCGGAAGGGAGCAACGGTAGCTACTGGCTCGTGTGCCGGGGTGTGGCTGTTTGGACCGCCACCCTTTTTGCATGCATCACGCTGGTGTATGCTAGCTTATTGTCTCGAATTGGATCAGCTGATACCAAATGTCGTACCAGGTTCTAGCCCGGAAGTGGCGCCCCAAAACATTTCGCGAAATGGTAGGCCAAGAGCACGTGCTCAAAGCTTTGATCAACGCACTGGATCACGATCGCCTTCATCATGCTTATTTGTTTACCGGTACGCGTGGGGTAGGTAAAACCTCAATTGCCCGCATCTTCGCGAAGTGCCTGAACTGTGAAACCGGAGTGTCCTCAGAGCCTTGTGGTGACTGCGTTTCCTGCCGTGAGGTTGCCGAGGGTAGATGCGTTGATCTGATAGAAGTTGACGCTGCCAGCAGGACCAAGGTAGAAGACACCCGGGAGTTGATGGAGAATGTCCAGTACGCGCCAACGCGGGCCCGTTTCAAGGTCTATCTGATTGATGAAGTACACATGCTGTCTGGGCATAGTTTTAATGCATTGCTGAAAACGTTGGAAGAGCCACCGCCACATGTAAAATTCTTGTTGGCGACCACAGATCCACAGAAGCTGCCAGCGACTATATTATCTAGATGTTTGCAGTTCAATCTCAAAAATTTACCTGCCGAGCGCATTGCAGCTCACTTAGCTCACATTCTCGATCAGGAGATGACCAAGAACGAGGAGGGTGCTTTGCGCCTCCTGGCACAGGCTGCGGACGGTAGTATGCGTGACGCGTTGAGCCTCACCGATCAGGCGATAGCTCATGGCTCGGGCCAGTTGCTGGAAAGCGATGTCCGTGTGATGCTAGGAACCATCGACCAGGGTTTGGTCTTGGCGATGCTGCGGGCTATCGCCGCTAATGACGGTGCCGGGCTGATGCAATTGGTGCAGCAATTCTCCGAGCAGGCTCCCGATTACGAAGGGGCGCTGGAGGAATTGATACGGCTGTTACACAAAGTGGCAATGAGCCAGGCGCTTCCGGGTGTAAATGATTACGGGTTCGATAATTCCGCACAGCTGGAAGAATTGGCCGCAGCGTTGACCGCTGAGGATGTGCAACTGTTTTACCAGACGGCGCTGATTGGCAAACGTGATCAGCCATTTGTTCCAGACCCGCGGGCGGGCCTGGAAATGACCTTGCTGCGGATGCTGGTGTTTCGGCCCCGAGTCGAGGGCGAAGAGATCGTCGTACCGCAAGCAATCGCCTCGCTGGAGGTAGGCGAGCCGCCAAAAAAGCCTGAAGCGGCGCCTCCACAGGAGACGCCTCGCGAAAACGCAGAAAGCACAGAAAGCACCACCTCGCGACTATCGGCAGAGCTCTGCGTGGTTCAAGGTGAGCAGGACGCTCAAGCTGAATCCTGGCGCGACATTCTGGCAAAGCTCGGGCTTACCGGGATTGTGGCGAATGTTGCATCGCACTGTTGCTTGCTGGAATCAAGCGAAGACCGTTTTCATCTCTTACTGGATGAGACGCAGTCTGCGCTGTTTAACGATAGCTGTACGGAAAAGTTGGTCCTTGAGTTGGGTCGACTCCGCGGTCGGAAAGTCGAAGTGGTTATAGACATAGGGCAGCCTGCCGGTGAGACTCCTGCTGCTATCGATGAAAGGCTTCGTTTCGAGCGCCAGGCGGAAGCCGTAACTGAAATTGAGGCCGACCCGAAGATTCGACTGCTCGTTGAGCACTTTGATGGCACGCTGGAGCGAGATTCGATCCAGCCTTTGGATAAACAGGGCTGAGCTAGTCCACACGCGCAAAAGGGTACGGAGAACACTATGAAGCCGGATATAGGTGAGTTGATGAAACAAGCGCAGCTCATGCAGGAAAAAATGCAGCGTGCGCAGGCAGATGCAGCGAACACAGAAGTTACAGGCAAGTCCGGAGCGGGGTTGGTAACAGTTGTTATGACCGGTCGCTACGACGTGAAGCGCGTGAGCGTCGATGACGCGGTGTTGAGCGAAGATAAAGAAATGCTCGAGGATTTACTCGCAGCCGCGGTTAATGATGCGGTCAAGCGAGTAGAAGAGCACAACAAGAATGCAATGGCCAGTTTGACCAGCGGGATGGAAATGCCCGCTGGTTTCAAAATGCCGTTCTGAGTAAGTAGAAAACTATGCCCATTTCACCCTTGATAGACGAATTACTCACAGGGCTGGTGTGTCTTCCAGGAGTTGGGCCAAAGTCGGCACAACGCATGGCGCTGCATTTACTTGAGCGCGACCGAGAGGGGGGGCTCAAATTGGCACGTTCTCTGGAGCGCGCGATGGAAGGTGTGAGTCACTGTACGCGCTGCCGAAATTTTACCGAGGAAGAGTTGTGCGGAATATGCAGTGACATACGTCGGGACAGGGGCCAGATCTGTGTTGTCGAAACGCCCGCAGACGTGGTCGCTGTCGAAAACAGCGGCAGCTACCGGGGACAGTATTTTGTGTTAATGGGCCATCTCTCGCCTATCGATGGTATTGGCCCGGAGGATATTGGTTTGGATCTCTTACTGCGACGTGTGTCGGACGAGGGAATCGAGGAAGTTATATTGGCTACCAACCCCACCGTAGAAGGCGAGGCGACGGCCTACTATCTTACCGGGTTGCTCGCGGTTGAAGGTGTACGGATGTCGAGAATTGCCCACGGCGTGCCCCTGGGGGGCGAATTGGAATTTGTAGATGGGAATACGCTGGCCCACGCGTTCAGCGGACGCAGGCCCGTAGAATGAGCAGCAATTATAAGTTGGTAGAGTCCGACGGTGAATTACTTGAGGCTATGGCCGAGTTGGCAGGCGCTCCTGCTATTGCCGTCGATACAGAGTTTATCCGCAGAGATACCTTTTTTCCAAAGGCAGGTTTGATTCAAATTGCAGACGATCGAAGCTGTTTTTTGATAGACCCATTAACGATTACGGAACTGGAGCCGTTGCGGTCTCTGATGTTGGATCCGGCTGTCGTCAAAATCATGCATTCTTGCAGTGAGGACCTCGAAGTCTTTCGCCACTATCTTGCCGTGGTTCCCAGTCCGATATTTGATACTCAACTGGCGGCGGCTTTTTGTGGTATGCCATTTAGCATGGGCTATCAAAGGCTGGTGGAAGAGCAGTTGGGTGTTAGCCTGGATAAGGCCGAAACACAATCAGACTGGCTGCGACGACCGCTCAATATTGGGCAGTTGGGGTATGCGGCAGACGATGTGGTCTACCTACCTCAAATTTATCGAAATATGGTGGCACACCTGCAATCCAGCGGACGCTTGTGGTGGGTTGAGGAAGACTGCGCGGCGATGGTTGCCTCGGCACGCTATCCATTAGGGCCGCAATTAACCCGATTAAAGGGTGCGGGAAGTCTCGACAGAACGGCGCTGGCTTACCTGCAGGCCTTGCTGGACTGGCGGGAGGTTCGCGCGATTAAATCGGATAAACCGAGAACCTGGATTTTGTCGGACAAGCAGTGCCTGGCTATCGCGAAAGACATGTCCGCTGATAAAAACACGCTGGCAACGTACAGTTCTCTAGGTAGAGGTAGGCCCGATAAGTTTGCGGAGAGCTTTCAAACTATGCTCGACGAAATCAATAATACCGAGAAAGCAGAATTGCCGCCTCTGCTGCCCGGCCGTCCCGATGCCGAGAAAAATCGGAAGACCAAAATGATGAAATCAATGGTCAAGCAGTGGGCACAGGAATGGGGTGTTGCGCCGGAACAATTACTTCGTAGGAAAGACACCGAATTTCTCGCGGAGATGTCATCTGCCGCGAGCCATGAACTACCATTGCATCTCAATGGCTGGCGCAGAGAAGCCATCATCCTGCCCCTCTTTGCACTGATGTTCAGTAGTGATGGGGTTGGATTATAATGGTTATGCTGTGCACGGTATTCAAGAGCGATAAACTCACGGATACCTACCTGTATGTTGAACGCAGTGAAGGGTTCGATCGTGTACCGGAACTGCTGAAGGAAAAATTTGGCGCGGGCAAGGAAGTATTGACCTTTAAGCTGTCGCCGGAACGCAGGCTTGCCAGCGCTGACCCAGTATCGGTGTTGGCAGAAATTTCCAGTACAGGTTACTACTTGCAAATGCCCCCCTTGCGAGAATCAATGGCCGGGGTTGGCTTCCCGGAATCGGGAACGCGGTAGCATTGTGTTTTGGGAGAATCTGAGTCTTTCCGAGCTTGATCGCGATCAGTGGGAAGCGCTGTGCGATGGCTGCGGCAAGTGCTGTCTCCACAAACTTGAGGATGAACAGAGCCAGACCTACCAGTACACGGCGGTCGCCTGCAAGCTGCTAGATCTCGATAGCTGTCGATGTTCCGATTACAGTCACCGCAAGAAACGTGTCGAGCATTGTCTGGACCTATACTCTCAATTTCAGTCGGGAGATCGCCAGGTATTCGAGTGGCTACCGACCAGTTGCGCCTATCGCCTGCGCGACAAAGGTCAGGCGCTACCTCCCTGGCATCATCTTATTTCCGGCGATCGAGACTCTGTGCATGACAGTGATAACTCCGTCCGGGATAAAGTCGTATCGGGAGAGTATGTGCATCCAGAGGATGCCGATCAATTTATTATTCACTGGATTGAGACCTGACACTATGTTGACCGCTGCGAGCTATCAGTTTGCCTGGACCGTTTACCTGGGGTCGGTATTGGCGTTAGCGATTTGCTTTTTCTTCCTCTTGAGAAGATTCGCCACTATTAAGCTGGTACTGGCATTTGAAATTTTTGTGGTGGCAATACTGTTGATTCCTGTCAGTGCCGAGCCTGGCTCTGAATTCCTGGCGCCGGCTCTTATCGTGGGTATGTTCGAATTTACCTCGCTGGGGCCTGATGAAGTGGCGCGCTCTGGAGGGCCGTTGCTGGTCATGGGCGGAGGCGTCCTGGCCATTGAGGCTTTGATATTCATGGCGATATACATAATCAACAAAAGAAATAGAAAACAAATAGATACGATAGATACCTAAAGTTATATATTGAATATAAATTACATCGGTCAAACTTGTTGAACCTTAGTTTTAACATGCCGACTTGATTCGCTCTCAAGGTCTGGGTAGGCTGCACGTCCCGTAGCCATCTCCGCTCGGATATCCCGCTCCCGCTAACTACTATTAAGTGAATATGACATGAAATTTGAAGGCACAGACCGATACATCGCCACCGACGATCTGCGCATGGCGGTTAATGCAGCAGTTACCCTACAGAGGCCCCTATTGATAAAGGGCGAACCCGGTACAGGTAAAACCATGCTCGCTGAGGAGGTTGCACTCGGGTTGGGTATGCCTTTGATCCAGTGGCACATCAAGTCCACGACCAAAGCTCAACAAGGCTTGTATGAATACGATGCAGTTGACCGCTTGCGTGATTCACAACTAGGTGATGACAAGGTTCACGATATTTCCAACTACATAAAGAAGGGCAAGATGTGGGAGGCTTTCGAAGCAGATGAACAAGTCGTTCTGCTTATAGACGAGGTAGACAAGGCGGATATCGAATTTCCCAACGATTTGCTGGTAGAGCTCGATCGTATGGAGTTTTTCGTTTACGAAACCGGCGAAACCGTGAAGGCGAAAATCAGGCCTATCATTATCATAACCAGTAATAATGAGAAGGAACTCCCAGACGCTTTCCTGCGCCGCTGTTTTTTCCACTTTATCAATTTCCCGGATCGGAACACGATGCGCTCCATCGTAGACGTGCATTATCCAGGGATCAAAGAAGAGATGGTTCAGGAGGCTATGGAGGTGTTTTTTGAGGTTCGGAGCATTCCGGGCCTTAAAAAGAAGCCTTCTACCAGTGAACTCATCGACTGGCTGAAATTGTTGATGGCCGACGATATCCCAGACGAAATTCTCAAGGACAGGGATCCGAGTAAGGCGATCCCACCGCTGTATGGCGCACTTCTGAAGAATGAGCAGGATGTTCATTTACTGGAGCGGTTGGCATTTATGCATCGCAGGGAAACCCGCTAGGCGACTTTTCTAATGCTTATTAATTTTTTTCAGGGTCTGCGTGACGCGGGCGTACCTGTATCGACCAAAGAACTGTTGGATTTGATGGCCGGGCTACAACAGCATGTGGCCTTTGCGAATATGGACGACTTCTACTATTTTAGTCGACTGTGCATGGTCAAGGACGAAAAGTATTTTGATCGA
>JBLHKV010000186.1:0-7914 GCA_047618115.1 Halieaceae bacterium
TCATTCCTTTCTATGGCCACGATTATTTCAAAGGAATACCTATAGTTCATTACCTCGACAATTCGATATCTGAGTGGGCGCGCCGGCACGACATCAATTATTTGGCAAGCTACGCATATACTTTGGTGATGAAGTAGAAATTGCATCTACAGAGTGGAATAAACCCTGTCAGTCATAAGGGCATCTCTAAAAATTCCCCGATGGGTCGCGATCCTATAGAATCGGGACCAGGTAACAACGTGGTCTAGTAGGCTGCCGATGAACAACCGCATTTACCAAGATGACATGGTGTGTTCGGCTGAAGAACTGTTGGATGATTGGTCGAGCGGCGACAATTTACGAACAACCTCCGCCGATTTTTAGGAAGGTATTGCCCCTTGCTGGAGGGCAATGAACTCAACTTTTGCTGTTGTTGCGTCAGGTCGACGATACAGATATGTCGGTCAGCTATTCTCGGTCGGGAATCAAGCGCCTGGCATCCTGCCAACCACGCGAGCACTTCCTTCTATGCCGCTGTTCTGGTAACTCTACGCCCCTATTTGCTCCAGGTTTACTCAAACAAATCGGTATGCCTGCCCCAGTAGCTCTGCGATCTTAACATAGTGACATATCACGAAACTGCCGGCTTCAAGTTTTCTCAGCGAGACAAAAAACCGTCAGCCCGAATAGTCTGTTAAAGCGAAACAGCGGCAACTCCGCCGCACACGCGCATTTGAGTGTGAGATTGACTATTGGGCTATGAATTTTAAGACTGCTTTTTGCTGGCAAGGTACCGGCACCAACTAATGGTCTTTCGATCAGCCGATGGATCGCCGCGAGCGGAAAGACAGTCGCGAAATAATAAGAATCGCACAAAACCTGAAGGCCGGCAGCCATCACGCTTTTCTCTAGCGAATTGATTGTATAGCGCCGCTTGTGTTCCAAAAATTGGTCATGGCCGGAAAATAAAAATTGAAACGCGGGAACCGTTATCAGGAAATGAGTGCCAGGTTTCACCATTTTTGCATAGGTGCTTAGCAGTTCCACATCGTCATCGACATGCTCACATACATCCATCATGAGCACTAGATCAGCCGAAGAAGAATCGACCGACCGAACAAATTGGATGGGCTTGCCTTGATGCTCGCTTGCGTGATTGTCCACATAAGCCGGATCAACGCAAACAGCTTCGTTTGAACCGTGTTCAAGCAGGATTTTTGAGAAAACGCCCGAGCCAGCGCCGACATCCAGGAGCGATCTACGCGGCACCCCATCGAGATAACGTCGCATTGCACGACCCTTGGAGGCATAATACCAATGATTGGTAATATGTGGTCCGAGAATGTCTTCTTCTTTGATGTCCATTGCTTGCCGGGTGAAGTGTCGCTGTAATCTGGGGCGCGGATCATTGGTACCGTGGCAAACGCCGGAAAGCACCGCAACGGCTTATTACGCTAATTGAAAGGGTTATAGTAGTAGATGAAGGGCGTGACTTATCCTTTGTTCTGGTAATAAAGAAAACGAACCAAGCAACAGAAAGCCGAAGATGAAGAAAAATATGTTACTCCGAGAATGATCGATACAAAGCAGCGGCCATTTCACCCTCAGCAAACCCTGCAATAAAACGAGACTATGCCGTAGCCTTTATATGCGTTTCGTACAAACGATCGGGGTCTCTAATTTAGGAATTTATGCTGGCCACCTTGGGCAGATCGGCTGCTTGAACGGCGGGAAGTTGTAACTATGACCGATACGACAGTTCCTCAACCTCGAGAAACGTCTGGGCCGCGACTGCTTTCCGTTGTCGTCCCGGCTTACAACGAAGAGGAGGTGCTTGAAGAGTTCGAGCGCCGCACAAGGGGGGCGCTTACGTCGCTGGACCAGGCTTACGAGCTTGTTTTCGTCAATGATGGCAGCAGTGATGGCACACTGACCCTGCTTCTTCGTCTGCGCCGAGCCAATCCAAATATCACTGTGGTCAATCTTAGTCGCAATTTTGGCAAGGAGATCGCCCTGACTGCGGGTCTCGATCAAGCGTTGGGCGACGTGGTCGTGGTCATCGATGCCGACCTGCAGGACCCACCGGAGCTGATGGGTGAAATGATTGAGGAGTGGCGCGACGGCTATGACGTTGTCTACGCTCAGCGATTGAGCCGCGAAGGCGAGAGCTGGTTCAAGAAGTCGAGTGCAGCCATTTTCTATGCCCTCATGCAGAAGGTTGGACCGGTGCGCATTCCTGCCGATACCGGAGACTTTCGGCTGATGAGCCGCCGCGTAGTCGATGCCGTAAGCGAACTGCGCGAGCACCACCGGTTTATGAAGGGTCTTTTCGCTTGGGTCGGGTTTGCGCAGAAGTCCATACAGTATCACCGCGATGCCAGGTTCGGAGGTGACAGTAAGTGGAGTTACTGGAGGCTGTGGAAGCTGTCGCTGGAGGGTATCACGTCGTTCACTACTTTTCCTCTGCAGCTCGCCACTTATATCGGACTAATCGCAGCCGTGGCGTCCTTTGTTTTTGGCTTATTGATCGTGGCCAAGACGTTAATCTTTGGCGAAGCCGTCCAGGGCTTTCCGTTGATGATGACCACAATTGTTCTGTTGGGGGGCATACAGCTCATCGCGCTTGGCATGATCGGCGAATATCTCGGCCGCGTCTTCAATGAGACCAAGAACCGGCCCTTGTACATTATCGAGCGCGTCGAGCCTTCGGCTGGCGCGCAACAATTCGCTGTAGAGTCGCAAGATTATAAGAGGCCCACGCAACCACAGACAGGGCATCTGTCAATTTAGAGGGCACGGGCTGGCTGATCCGAAACACATAATAGTCACACGGCTAGTGTCCTGAATCTGAAGTTCGCTGTATCGCCGATTCAGTTCGCCGTGCCAATTTGGCCGTCGAATTTGGCTGGAGGTGGCGATGCGGGCGCGGATCATTCTGGGATGCGCGGCAGGAGCTCAGAACAAGGAGGTGGCGGCGGATCTGCGGGTGGACCCGTCGACGGTGGGCAAATGGCGGCGGCGGTTCGTCGAGCGCCGGATGGAGGGGCTGCACGATGAGCCGCGCTCCGGCGCTCCGCGGACGATCGACGATGCATGGATCGAGGCGGTGATCGTGCGGACGCTGGAGAGCACGCCGCCTGGCGCCACGCATTGGAGTTCACGTGGGATGGCGCGGACGAGCGGGCTGTCGGTCTCGACTGTTCAGCGGATCTGGCGCGCCTTCGGGCTGCAGCCGCACCGCTCGGAGAGTTTCAAGCTGTCTACCGATCCGCTGTTCGTGGAGAAGGTTCGCGACGTGGTCGGGCTCTACGTCGCGCCGCCGTCGCACGCGGTAGTACTGTGCGTCGACGAGAAGAGCCAGATACAGGCGCTCGACCGCAGCCAGCCGCTGTTGCCGATGCGGCCCGGCCAGATCGAGCGACGCACCCATGACTACACGCGTCATGGCACCACGTCGTTGTTTGCCGCCCTCGACATCGCCACCGGCCGGGTGATCGGCAAATGCTATCCGCGCCATCGCGCCGCCGAGTTCCGCCGCTTCCTCGACGAGATCGAAAAGGCGGTACCCGACGACCTCGACGTGCACCTGGTGATGGATAACTACGCCACCCACAAGACGGCACTGATCCGCAACTGGCTGGCCAAGCGTCCTCGCTGGCACGTCCACCTGACGCCGACGAGTTCGTCGTGGATCAATCAGGTCGAGCGGTTCTTCGCATTGCTGAGCGAACGCCAGATCAAGCGCGGCGTACACCGCTCCGTCGCCGAGCTGCAAACCGCAATCGCTGCCTGCATCGAACAGCACAACGCCGATCCAAAGCCATTCCGATGGACCAAGTCTGCCGATGACATACTCGCTTCGATCGAGCGCTTCTGCCTCAGAAACACAAACGCCGATAATGCAGCGAACTTCTGAACCAGGATACTAGAGCATTTCCCGATCATTCGGCCTTCATTGTTGGTTTTCCGCGCGGCACGCGCAGAATATCTGTAAACGAAAACGTTGTGCCGCGAGCCATAGATCAATCTGGAGCGGTACTGGCCCATTCGGGCCCAGGATCCTGACCGCGGACGAAGTCACCCTACGCGCCGCCAATGCCGAAGCTTTATGACCGGTAACAAGACCCCGGTGGAGTTCATAAAGTCCATCGGGAAACCCAGCCGCACGATGGTCTGAAGAAAGGGAAATTCGGCCTCAGGCCGGTCCAACGTTCGGGGCAAGGTCAAATCCATCAATGCACTAACAATGAACCTGGAGTGCTCGATGGGGGCTGTTCATTATTATAGTCGCGCCAAGGACGACTTGACTGGCAATTAATACTATTATGATGGTCATTGGAATAGAATTCGCACACGACGCTGTCGCGCTCCGGAGGCAATTAAATCTTCCCCATATTGTCTTAAGCCCGGTTAGAACATTATGACACCACACAAGTTAGAAAAGTGGCGTACCGAATTTGCGTGGCTAATGGCCGCGATGTTTATTACCGCGGGTACTGCCAGCATTCCGGTGTTCCACAATCCGTTATTTTATTTTCAAGACGATTTTCAAAGCTACTTTATGCCGATGTTCGGCGAAATAGCACGCTTGCTTAAAAGCGGCGAATTTCCATTGCTCACCGACCGGATATGGTATGGCGGCAACATCCTAGGAGAATATCAGTATGCGGTATTCAACCCTTTTTCACTAGGGGCTTACCTGGTCATAGTTGAGATCGATCAACTACACCATGCGGCAATGCTGTTTGTGCTATTTCACATAGCTGTTCTCGCTGGTGGCCTACATATGCTGGCACGAGATCTCGGCGCAGATCCATTGGCCAGCCTGATAGCTGCTCTCATCGGCGGCACCAGCGGCTGGCTTATTTATTGGGGTGCGTCAACATGGATTACCGCACTTGTCGGTTCAGCTTGGTTCCCATGGGCCCTTTGGGGTTTACTGAAAGCGTATCGCGATAGCCGCTGGGTAATTCCTGCGGCACTTCTTACTTACCTGGTTCTGGTCAGCGGCTGGTCGTTTGGTGTTATCGCGCTGACAGCTGCGATAACGACAATATTGTCGGTTTTATTTTACAAGGAAACCCGGTTCTACTGGTGTTTTAGGGCAAGTCTGGCATTCGGCTCAGGCCTCTTGATGGCAGCTCCAGCCCTTTTCCCGGTGCTAAGATTTCTTGAGGAGAGTTTGCGCTCACAATGGTTTGGTTTGTCCCGATGGCGACCCTCACTGGACGGTATGTTGATCGGGCTTGGGAATCCTTTTGCCCCTGACGTGTGGCAAATTTGGGATGCTTCCTACCGAGTGCTGCCCTCACAATCTTTATATTACTTGTCGTGGTTTGTACCGCTGGTGCTCTTTAACGCATATATGAAGCGATCGGAGGGCTATGCCACAATACAAAAGGCAATTATTTGGTCTATCACCGTATTATTTGCGCTGCTTTCTCTATCCCCAAGCGTGTGGCTTTTTCAGCAGCCCTTCCGGTTTTTGCCTTATTTTCACTTTGCGCTTGCCCTTTTGGTAGCGATGTATGTGACCGAACAGCGGCAATTGAATGGCGAAACAGCGTGGCGCCTTTGGCCGACCGCCCTCGCGATCTTAAGTCTCTTTTTGATCGCATTTTTTGACGTTCCTGAGCAGTGGGCAATTCAGGCCGGGACATTGCTGTCTATCGGTTTCATGGCGATCGTCGTCATCTGGTTCCAGCGGCAGGGGAGAGCCAGCTGGCCCGCTTTACTAGCGGGAAGCCATGTATTGCTATTCTTTGTTCTGACGATCGTTACTCCTTCGAATAATCAAATACCGGATTGGCGACCGCCACTCATGCGTGCCGAAACCGGCCGGCAACAAGCAAACGATGCACGCACTTTTGCTCTGTATCCACCTTTGGAGGCGTCTGCCGCGCATTTCGGTAGTTCGGCAAAACTACCGAAGGATTACTGGGTCTCGCTCGCACCGGGAAATACAGCGCTCTACCAGCGAGCACAGACGGTCAATGGCTATACGCCCATTTTACAACGTGGATACATTGATAACTTTTGTTTCACTCATATCGGCGCGGTATGCAGCGAGGGTCCGTCGATGATTCTGGCGATCGACCCTCGATCAAACATGTCTTATTTGGATATGATGGGCGTGGACCAGGTGGTGGCGATGCGCGGATCTTATTCAGACACATTTGCGACACGCGCTGGTAATGATTGGGCGGTCATCGGTCAAACCGAGTTGATGGATATCTACGGAAGAGTTGCGCCACAGCAGCGCATTGGCAACATCGTCCAGTGGCCTGATGGGGCGCATATCGAGAACCTCAACATGACTGCACAATCCGAATCTTACGACATTAAAACAGGTAATTCTGGAGGGCGGGTAATAATTGCACGCGCATGGTATCCGGGTTTTAGAGCCAGATTAGATGGTGACGCCATTCCGGTAGAACCGGTCGCCGGACTGGTACCATCGGTTACTCTGCCACCCGGTGCCCAGGGAGAGCTAGTGATCGAGTATTGGCCAGCCGGTCTTACGGCAGGCCTGTATACCGCATTCGCTGGAATTTTAATTTTAGTGGGGTTCACGATTGTGCGTCGGTTTGAGCCAAAATCATATGCCGTAACGTCACACCTTAATCTCGACTAAAGGCTTATCCCGTTAGAGCATTTTCTCATCAGATAGAATCGAGGGAATTCCCATGGTTCGGAATTTCTGATTCAAGGGGCGGGCTCGTGAAGGAGGTCAGCCGGCATGACGAGACCGGAGTCGGATGGCATTTTACAAAGTCCCGCGAATTGTGACTCATATAGGGGATTCCTGAATCGGTATATTTCTGATTCAAAGTGGCAAACAGATGGAGGTTTGCCATGGGTTCTCCAGTTTCTCTTCGAGATGATTTCGACGCAGCGGCGCTTCGGTTGCTTGCGAGACGGACGTGCGACGCCAGCCAGGGCCGTCGCCTACTGGCGCTGGCGGCGATCTACGATGGCGGCTCGCGCGGCGATGCGGCACGGATCGGCAGTGTCGGTCTGCAGACGGTGCGCGACTGGGTGCTGCAGTTCAACGCGGCGGGGCCGGCCGGTCTTGTCGACGGCAAGGCGCCGGGTCAGACGCCGAAACTCAACGAAGCGCGGCGCCAGGCGCTTGTCAACGCCAACCCGCAGACGCGCACCATCTGAAACGCGTGCAACCCAATGCGTTGGCCAAAAAACCGGGCGATCAATGGGTGGTACCCCTTTGTCGCATCCATCACCGCGCACTCCAGGACGCCGGTGACGAGGTCCGGTGGTGGCAAGACCAAAAAATCGATCCGGTTGAACTGGCCGAGAAGCTTTGGGCAGAAAGTTCCGGTCTGATAGCCGCGTGGGTTGAGCCGCAGCATCAGCCTAGTCCTGGTAACAACGTGGTCTAGTAGGCTGCCGATGAACAACCGTATTTACCACGATGACATGGTGTGTTTGTTTGAAGAACTGGTGGATGATTGGTCGAGCGTCGACAATTTACGAGCAACCTCGGCCAAATTTGTATGAGAGTATTGCCCTTGCTGGAGGGCTATGAACCCAACTTCTGATGTTGCTACGTCAGGTTGATAATACATATATGTTGGTCGGCTATTCTCGGTCGGGAACCAAGCGGCTGGCATCCTGCCAACCACGCGGGCACTTCCATCTATTGATCCACGATTTCTGTATCAATGCGCAGATTTTCAATGGTTGAGGAAAATCTAGTACCAGAATCGGCTCGGTGCTGGATTGGTGGAAGAGATTGTTTGCCCGGTCGATCTTGCCACCAACTCCGCTAATAAGCTTCCTTGTCGTTGAGGACCACTGCAACAGAACGCGCAATAATTATTAAGTCGAGCCAGATCGACCAATTTTCGATGTAATAAAGGTCATATTCGACACGACGTTCTAGTTTTTCAGAATCGAATTCGCCTCGGAAGCCAT
>JBLHKV010000187.1:0-7873 GCA_047618115.1 Halieaceae bacterium
GGTGTGGCTGCCATCGCAACTTTCCTTAAACTATCTACTGATACTGTCTAACCATTGTTATTGACTTTAGATGCAAATGCAACTATATTACGATCAAATGCAACTATCTTGACGAAGAGGGTGAATGTTATGACTGTCGATTGCAGCCCAAGCTACCTTAATGGTTTTGGTAACGAGCACGAGAGTGAGGCGCTACCCGGTGCGCTTCCCATTGGTCAGTTCAGTCCTCAGCAGGTGGGTTACGGGCTCTACGCTGAGCAATTTAGCAGCACTGCATTTACAGCGCCCCGCGCGCACAACCGGCGCAGCTGGTTTTATAGAATTCGACCCTCCGCTGTGCAGGGTGAATACCTGCCGTGGGCTCATCAGAGCGTCTTCACTGCGCCCCATAGCGGCTTGCCAACTTCACCGAGCATGTTGCGCTGGGATCCTTTGCCCGCGCCAGAGGCGCCGACAGATTTTGTCGAGGGCCTCACTACCATAGCCACTAACGGCAATGCCATGGCACAACAGGGGTTGGGTATTCACCTCTACGCCTGCAACACATCAATGCATAAGCGCTTCTTTTACTGCGCCGATGGTGAGCTGTTGTTTGTGCCGCAGGAGGGGGAGCTGATGTTGCGCACTGAGTGCGGAAAGATTCAGCTCAAGCCGGGAGAGATTGCCGTGGTGCCCCGGGGTATGAAATTTGCCGTCGATCTTCTCGGGGATTCCGCCCGTGGTTATCTCGCTGAGAACTATGGTGCAGCGCTTGAGTTACCCGAGCGCGGCCCGGTCGGTGCCAACGGTTTTGCCAACGATCGAGATTTTCAATATCCGCTGGCCGCCTACGAAGACGCCGAGGACGCGTTTGAATTACTGTGTAAGTTTGGCGGCAATTTCTTTTCAGTGTCACTCGGTCACTCGCCACTCGATGTCGTGGCCTGGACCGGGAACTCAGCTCCCTATAAATACGATTTGGCGCGCTTTAACGTGATGGGTAGCGTTAGCTATGACCACCCGGATCCCAGCATCTACACGGTGCTGTCATCACCATCGGACACGGCGGGTGTCGCCAATATCGATTTTGTGATCTTTCCGCCGCGCTGGATGGTTGCCGAGCACACCTTTCGTCCGCCCTGGTTTCATCGCAACGTAATGAGCGAATTTATGGGCCTTATTGAAGGTAGCTACGACGCCAAGGAGAACGGGTTTGTGCCGGGCGGCGCCAGTCTGCACAATATGATGAGCCCCCACGGACCGGATGCTGCGGTATTCGACAAGGCCAGTACTGCGGAACTCGAACCACAGCGTTACACCGATACCATGGCGTTTATGCTGGAGTCGCGCTACGTTATTCAGCCGACCGACTGGGCCATGGCAACACCGCTTCGACAGCGTGGCTACAGCCGCTGCTGGAACGGGCTTAAGAAAAACTTTACCGGAATTTTATCAGCACTAGAGGATTAACCCCATGAAACTTGCCAGTCTTAAATCCGGCCGCGATGGCGCTCTCGTGGTAGTCAGCCGCGATCTCACTCGCGCGGTTTCCGCCGCGTCTATTGCCCCCACCATGCAGTCTGCGCTGGATAATTGGGCTGAGACCGAGCCGCAATTACTCGCGCTTTTTGAGCAGCTACAAGCTGGTTCTGTTGCGGGGGAGTTTGTCTTTGATCCCGCCAAGGTGGCAGCGCCTTTGCCGCGCAGTTATCACTGGGCCGATGGCAGCGCTTACGTTACCCACGTGGAATTGGTACGCAAGGCGCGCGGTGCGGAGCTGCCAGAATCGTTCTGGACCGACCCCCTCATGTACATGGGAGCCTCCGATGCGTTTATCGGTGCCCAGGACGACGTCGACGCCGAAAATGAAGACTGGGGTATCGATTTCGAGGCTGAGGTTGCGATCTTTACCGACGATGTACCCGCCGGTACGCCTGCAGGCTTAGCTGAAAAGCACATCAAGCTGATTGCTCTGGTAAACGATGTGTCGCTGCGCAACTTGATCCCCGGGGAGCTCGCCAAGCAGTTTGGTTTTTACCAGTCGAAACCACAAACCTCCTTCACTCCCGTGGCTGTGACGCCCGACGAGTTGGGCGATGCCTGGGATGGCCGGCGTTTGCATTTGCCGCTGGTGGCAACGCTGAACGGCGAGCAGATCGGCGCGCCCAACGCCGGGGTCGATATGACGTTTGATTTTACCCAGTTGGTCGCTCACGCGGCCAAGGCGCGTGGTCTGATCGCCGGTACGGTAATTGGCTCGGGTACGGTTGCCAATCAGGGTAGCCCCGATGGTTCTTGTTGCCTGGCCGAGGTGCGGTGCCTGGAGATAATTGCCAACGGCGCGCCCAGCACGCCTTTTATGTCTTTCGGTGATCGCATTGAAATCGAAATGATGGATAGCCAGGGAGAGACTATTTTTGGGAAGATAGACCAGCGGATAAAGCAGTACCACCCACCGCAATAAGGGTAAACATGAAACTGTATAGCTACTGGCGTTCCTCGGCTGCCTACCGGGTGCGTATTGTATTGAACCTGAAGGGCCTGGTTGCGGGCGAGGACTACCAGATCGTGCCGGTATCCTTACTTGATGCCGAGCACCAAAGCGACGAATACCTCGCCATCAATCCCACTGGGTTGGTGCCGGCGCTACAGTTGGACGACGGCCGCGTGCTCACCCAATCAACCGCTATCATTGAGTGGCTGGACACCGTTTACCCCCACCCGGCGCTGCAGCCGCAAGATGCCTTTGAACGGGCGCGGGTGATGAGCTGGGTGCAAATTATCGCCTGTGAAATACATCCGCTTAACAACATTGGCGTCATGAATTTTTTGAAGAGCTCCTTCAGTGTAGAGCCCAGTGAAGTTGTGACTACCTGGTATTATTATTGGTTGCGCAGGGGTTTTGATCCTCTGGAAAAAGAGCTCTCGGCCGCCCCGTACTGCTATGGGGAGACGCCGACAATAGCCGACGCCTACCTGATCCCGCAGGTCTATAACGCCATGCGTTTCAAGTTCGATTTTACGGACTACCCCAAGATCATGAGCATTTGGGATACGTGTAACCAGTTGGATGCTTTCCAGCGTGCCTTACCGGAGCATCAGCCGGATGCAAATTAGTACTTCTGTTTGATTAAGTGGTCTCGGGTTCTGTAGTGTAGGCCTATGCAACTTCGCGATTTTATCGATCTGCTTACTCTCGCCGCACTGTGGGGAGCCTCCTACTTGTTTATGAAGGTAGCGGTGCCCGAATTCGGCCCCTTTGCTATGGTTGAAATGCGGGTGCTTGCCGCTGCGCTATTATTTTTGCCCGTGCTTATCTGGCGTCGGGGCATAGCTACAGTAGTCGACAATTGGCGGCCCTTGTTGATCGTAGGCGCCATGAACTCGGCCATACCCTTTTGCTTTATCGCCTATGGTGCGCTGCATGTAAGCGCGGGTTTTGCCGGCATGGTTAACGCCAGCACACCGCTGTTTGGCGCCGTGGTGGCGGCGATCTGGCTGCGTGAACGGCTCGGACTGGTGCGCATTGTCGGGCTGTTTGTCGGCTTCGTCGGTGTCACGATATTAGTGTGGGGCAAGCTGGACGGGAACTTCACAGCATCGACGACGGCGGTATTGGCGATGCTGATGGCGGCAGCTTGTTATGGCTGGTCGGCCAGTTACATGCGCCTAAAGATTGCCCATCTCGACGGCTTCACCGCTGTTACCGGCAGTATGTTCGGAGCTGCATTACTATTTATGCCGGTGGCCATCTGGTTTTGGCCGGAGCAAGCGGTGTCCGCAAAATCCTGGGTGGCGGTGGCTATCTTGGGAGGTGTCTGCACCGGTCTTGCCTACCTCTTGTACTTTCGTTTGATTGCGAGACTGGGGCCAATCCGCGCGATCAGCGTGACGTTTATGGTGCCGATGTTCGCGCTGGTCTGGGGAAGGCTGTTTTTGGGAGAGACGTTTACCGTCAGCATGATCGCTGGAGGAGCCATTATTCTGTGTGGGACAGCATTGGTGAACTTCGGTGAGCGCCTATTGCCGCTGAAATAACTCACTGCGCCAAATGAGTTTGCAGCCTTTTAATACGGCAAAGAAAAACAGTAAAGGAAATAACAGGGATTTCAGCAGAACGCTCATCAACACGCTGATCGCGTTACTGGCAAACACGCTTACCTGTTCCTCCAGCGCTTGCAGCTTGGCGGTGATGCGCATTTGCAGTTTCTCGCGGGACGGTAGCTCGAGCATTCTGCAGCGCTCACCCTGCGCCTCCAAATACAGACAGGACAACTCACGGTGGCGCTCTTCGAGGAGGTCGCTGGTGGAATCGAGTCGGTTGTCCAACTCGTCTGCGTCTTGTTGCAGGGTAGCGATTTGGCGCTTTAGTTCGACGGCTTGCTGATCCTTGCGAGAAAAGGGGTTGAGCCGCTTCAACCAGGATTTTTTCCGCAGCAGCACATCCAGTTGTGAATCCAGTACGGTTATATCCAGTAATTTTTGCTTGTGTAGGGTGCTGAGTTCATCGACGGCTCGCTGCAGCACATCGGCGCTGTATTCCAAATTTTCGATTTCTTCCTGTTCCGGCCCCAGCCCTTGGGACAGGTTGTTGAGTTCTTGCAAGACACCCTGAAAACCACGCATTTTTTCGTGTTCCGGGGAGAGTGAATCCTCCAGAAAAAGCGTGTCGACCCAGCTGTTGGTGAGTACCACCAGGGCCAGCGAAAACCGAATGAACACCACCGCCAGGAAAGTGCGTAGCGCCAGCGACAGGTTGCGCTGGCTCTTGGCAAAGCAGGCTGCCACCAATAGTAAACCAGCGGCGCTCAGCAATACCGTAAAAGAAGTATGGGAGATCATTACCAGCAAAATTTTCTGCAGGGCCAGAGAGGCCAGCGCCCAGGTCATTACGGCAGAAAATCGCTCTACCAGGTCGTTCACCGGATCGAGTACCTCACCAATGGTGACGGTAAGCCCGGGCAGGTCCAGCTCTGTGCCCTGGGCCACCGATACCAATGCATTGATGCCTCGAGCCGTACCGTATATCACGCCGGCATCGGCGATGGCACTGTCTACATAGCCAGACGAGTATTCATCCAGGTAGGGGAACCACGACAGGCCCGACACAATCAGTGCCAGGGTGGCGGTAAGTAGTCTCGATTTGGTCATGACCTTCAACATAGCACAATTTATTAAGACTTGTGAACGGCGCGCCCAGTCGGAATTTCGGCCGGAACCCAGCTCCTCATTTGACTTGGGAGTCGATGGCGGGTTTTACTGCCGTAGTGCTGATGATAGCGCTCACGACAGTGCCGATGACCAACAGTTGAACCGCCCTTGTATCTGACCATTGACAACCTTTTAATTCTGCTCGGCTTTGGCGCTTTTTGCGTCTATGTTCTGGCATCTATTCGGATTCGCGAAATTGCGGTCGACGCGGTTGTGAAGGCCAGTAAGCGCGATGATTATCAGCTGTTGGATCAGTCTGTGCATTTGCGCAAGATGTCGCTGAGCCGCGACCAGGAAGGCCGATGGCGGCTCTGGCGCGAATACCGGTTTGATTACAGTATCGAAGGCGCCGACCGCCGTCAGGGTCATGTGATTATGCTGGGAAAACGTTTGCAGGCTATAGTCGTCGGCGATTTACCGCACACCCTCCACTAGTTTTGATGGTCTGATCCGCTAGCGTTCCAGCACCACCACTGGGATCAAACGCTCGGTCGCGGCCTGATAGCTGTCGTAGGGGGCGTAGATGCCTTGCATCATCTTCCAGATTGTTTCGCGTTCGGCGCCCTCGACAACCCGCGCCGTGGCGGTAAATGTTTCGCCCTTAATCTGCACGGTCACCTCGGGCTGAGCCTCCAGATTTAAAAACCAGGCAGGGTGCGCTGGTGCGCCGCCCTTTGAAGCGATTATTGCATAGCCTGTTGCGGTTTCGCCAAAAATTAGCGGGAGCGTGAGGGTTACGCCCGAGCGCCGGCCCACGGTGCTCAATAGTAGAGTCGTCACCATGCCCTCGCCACCGCCAAAAGCGGAGTCCCATAGATAGCCGTCTTCGCCATCGGTGGCCAGATAACGCGTTAGATGATCTTTTATCCAGTCTGGCAGGGTTGGCGAGATTCTTGGTTCTAACATGGTGGTACTCCTTTTAGCTGTTTACAGTAGCCCTGCCAGCAACCAAATGGAGCTGATCAGTATCGGCAGCAGGGTCAGTATCATGCCCGGTGGCCGCAACATACCCGGGCCGATCCCCGATAGTCCAAGGTAGTGCAGGATGCGGCCTACAACCAGTGCCGCGCCGAGGCTATGCAGCCAGGTGTCAGAGGCACCGCTGAGTTCCATTGATACCAGCAGTACCAGTGCTATGGGTACGCTTTCAATAAAGTTTGCCTGGCTGCGCATACGCCGCAGCAGCTCGTCATCGCCGCCGTCACCCATTGAAACGCCGCTTTTTGCGCGGTATAAGCCGCAGCGCGCTGTGATGACAATAAAGATAATGCCGAGAATCGCAGTATATAAGGGAATGACGTTTAGCAAAGAGGGTAGCTCCATGGTATTGCTCCGAATAGATGGTGCGTGGAATATACGCAATAACTATTAAAATACAAATGTTATGGTTACCAGCATCTCACTCAGAGCCAAGCCTATGCTGTACGAAGTCGATCGTCACGAAAAGCTAAGTAGCGCCCCCTGGGATGAAACCCGGGTGCTGGAGGGCATTCAGGAAATCGTCCAGGCCGCCATCGATAGCTTTGATGACACGGGCCTTTGGCCCAAGCATCCACGCGACGAAGACCTTGGCCCCGCCGAACACCACAGGAGTTTATATTGCGGTGCGGCGGGCACGCTTTGGGCATTGTGGTATTTGAGTAATGTTGGGGCGACGCCAATTTCCATCGATACCGAGCTGCTTATTGAAAACGTATACCAGGACTACCGCGCCCATCCGGATTTCGGCCCTGGCGTTGCCTCTTTTAGCCTGGGCGAGGCGGGTATCCTGCTGGTGCGGTACCGGATGAGCGGCTCGGCAGACGCAGCGCGGCGTTTATACGAGATAGTGGACGAGAATATTCCAAACCCAACCAACGAACCACTATGGGGCGCACCGGGAACGATGCTGGCGGCCTGGTATATGTGGGAGTGGACAGCCGAAGTTCGTTGGCGAGAGCTATTTTTAAAGAATGTCGAGCACCTGTGGCAGGGCTGGCAACTGTATGAGCCCACTAACTGTCATCTGTGGACGCAGGAGTACGGAGCGACAGTACAGTATCTGGGCGCTGGCCACGGTTTTAGCGGCAACGTATACCCGCTGTTGCGCGGCGCTTCACTATTGGATGAAGGTCGGCGGCAAACCCTCTACGAGCGCGTCGGCAAGACCCTGGCCAACACGGCCAGCGTCGAGGGCGAGCACGCTAACTGGCCGCCGCGGGCTGAACTGTGCGCAACCCAGGACAAACTTTTCCGATTGCAGTGGTGTCACGGTTCGCCCGGTATCATCACCGGTCTAAGACACCTGCCAACGGGCCTGTTGCCAGATGCGGAGCGGCTATTGCTGCTCGGTGGCGAGCTTACCTGGCAGGCGGGTCCATTAACCAAGGGGCCGGGCCTCTGCCACGGTACTGCCGGCAATGGCTACGCACTGCTCAGCTTGTATCGCCGCAGTGGCGATGAGCGCTGGCTGGCCAGGGCCCGGGCGTTCGCGATGCACGCGCTACAGCAAAGTTCGAATTTGCGTGCGGAGTACGGTTGCGGTCGGCACACGTTGTGGACCGGAGACCTCGGGCTGGCGGTATACCTGTGGCACTGTATTAGCGGAGAAGACCTGATTCCGGGGCTGGATATTATCTAGCCAGCTCGTTGGCCTATATTCCATCGCGCGGTGAATTGGTACTATAGCGCGGTTATGTTTAAT
>JBLHKV010000188.1:0-7857 GCA_047618115.1 Halieaceae bacterium
TCAGGAATTCGAAAAAATTGAACGAGACGTCGCCAAAGGAGACTGGTACCAACGGATATACGCGCACAATAAGCTGGTAGTTAATAGCTATGCCAGGCGACCTGGGCTTATGCGCTGCCTTTTCCAACTCGCCGACGAAGACGATGTATTTGGTCGCATGCTCAGGGATTCCTTTCTACAACAAATGCTGTGGCTGGTTAAGTTGATGCCATACCTTTTTCCGAAAGTTGAATTCAAGGAACACCAGGCACTTATGGTGGCCTACTCGCTGGCCGGCGCAGGTGAAACGCTGATGAAAGAATATTTTGTAAATCAGAATGAAGTGCTAACGAGGTCAAAACTGAACGTGGAGGAACTGACAGAATTGCTCAGTGTGATGTTTTACAGGGGGCTATTTTTAGAAAACCCGCCCGAGGCAGCGCTGGACTACACAAAAAATCTCACCGACATGGTGAAAACAGACTAGTTAATGGGAGTATTACAGCACTATGGAATTTAGCCTGAATGAAGATCAAGCGGCGATCCGCGAGCTGGCGGCACAAATTTTTGCCGACGCTGCCAGCGATGAGGCCATGTTGGCATTCACTCGCAGTGGCGAGACCTATAGCAACTCGCTATGGACGACGTTGGCAGAACAAGGTTTGCTGGGGATTAATCTACCGGAGGCGCTCGGCGGCTCGGGTCTGGGGCTGCAAGAATTGTGTGGCTTGCTGGAAGAGCAGGGGAGAAGGGTTGCTCCAGTGCCTATTTTCGCGAGCCTGGTGCTCGGTGCACTACCAATTTTGCAGTATGGAACCGCCGTGCAGCAATCGCGATGGTTGGTTCCCATGGTAAACGGGAAAGTAAAACTTTCCGCGGCTATAGCAGAGTTGGGAATGAATGCAGCGCTGCGTAACCCGGTCATCGCCAAGCTCACTGGAGCCAACTGGAGACTCACTGGGAGTTGCTCGGTGGTTCCCGATGGCGCGGTCGCCGATTGCGTCCTCGTACCGGCGCTAGGCGAGGACGGCAACACCAGTATCTTCCTGGTGGATACCACTGTTGCAACTGTTCGGGTTGAGCCTCAGACCATTGGCTTACTGGGCGAGAGGGCAGCAAATATTTATTTCGAGAACACGGAAGTGAGCACCGAGGACCTATTGGGCGAGGAGGGCGCAGGTGACGCTATTCTGTACTGGCTGGAGGAGCGGGCGAATATCGGTCACAGTGCGTTACAGCTTGGTGTTACAGAGGCCGCTATGAAGCGTACCGCCGCCTATGTCACTGAGCGTGAGCAGTTTGGAGTTCCACTGGGCAGCTTTCAAGCGTTGGCGATGCGTATGGCCGATAGCTACATAGATGTCGAAGCTATGCGCTCGACGCACTGGCTGGCGCTGTGGCGACTGTCAGAGGGCTTGGAAGCTGCAGCCGAGGTGCGCGTTGCGAAATGGTGGGCCTGTGAAGGAGCGCATCGCGTCGTGCAAACAGCGCAGCATTTACACGGGGGAATTGGTGCCGATGTAGACTATCCCATTCATCGGTTTTTTCTCTGGGCCAAGCAGATTAGCTATTCGCTGGGAAATGCGACGCAGCAATTGGAAAAGCTTGGAGCTATGCTGGCCGCAGACGACTCCCAGGGCTTTAAAGCACTTGAGGTTTAGCCCTTAATACATTGTATTTAGTAAAGTTATTGAGGGGGAACTGAAAACCCATCGAGCACAGGCGTATGCTCTGAGGTAAAGTGGCTGGATAGCGACTCATGCAGGCCGTCGACCTCCCATTTACCTGAGTTGGGATTAACGTGGGGTGCGCCGATACTCGGACGCTGTAGGACGTTAACCTGATTGCCCCACACTACAAATACTTCGCCCGATATCCTCGCTGCGAGCGGGGAAGCCAGATAGCCGACCAGTGGAGCTACATTTTCCGGATTGAAGGCGTCAAACCCTTCGTCTGGAGCGGCGAACATGGTGGCCGTTGCACCTGAATTTGTCATATTTGTTCTGGCTCTAGGCATGATAACGTTGGCTGTAACGCCGTATTTGATCAACAGTTGTGCCGCCCCCATGGTCATCGCTACAATGCCGGCCTTTGCCGCCGCGTAATTAGGTTGGCCGGCAGAGCCAAATATCGCTGCCTCCGAAGAAGTGCTTATGAGGCGTCCGTACACCGTATCACCCGACTTCGCCTTTGCGCGCCAGTGAGCACTGGCGTTGCGCATATTAATAAAGTGGCCTCTCAGGTGAACACGGACCACCGAGTCGAATTGCTCATCATCCATATTGAATATAGTTTGGTCCCTGCAAAAACCTGCATTATTGACGAGGATATTGACGTCCCCATACGTCTTTAAAGCAGTTTGGAACAGTCTCCCTGCATCGTTGGAATCTGCCGCATCCCCTAGTACTACTATAGCCTCGCCGCCATTTTGTGCTATTTCGGCAGCGGTTGCATGTGCAGCCTCTTTAGCATCGGGTAGGTCGATATCGCTGATGACCACTCGCGCGCCCTGACTCGCCAGTTGTAGAGCTTCCTCACGACCCAGTCCGCGGCCTGCTCCGGTGATAATTGCTACTTTTCCGTCAAGATTTTCCATTTTTTATCTCGCTATATCCGTTATTTACAGGCGTTCAATGATCGTGCCGGTGCCGTTCGCGGCTCCACAGCACATGGTGATCAGTGCAATATTTTTGTCCAGTCGCTCTAGTTCGTGTAGTGCTTCGCCGATCAGCCTCGCCCCGGTAGACCCCACTGGGTGCCCGAGGGCGATGGCACCACCTTTGCGATTCACCATACTCATGTCGGCGTCAAACTCTCGCTGCCAGGATAGTACGACTGACGCGAAGGCTTCATTGATCTCCACCACATCGATGTCGGTCATCGTCATACCTGTTTTCTTAAACAGCAAATGCGTGGCGTCTACAGGTCCGTCCAGTAAAAAATAAGGGTCGGCACCTGCCACTACGCCCTGGATTATCCGTGCTCGAGGCTTCAAGCCACGCGCCCTGGCTTCGTCCGCGCTCATCAACAGAACAGCGGCGGCACCATCGGAAACCTGCGAACTGTTACCAGCGGTGTGAATGCCATTCTCTGCGACCACCCTTAGTCCCGCCAGACTCTCAATGGTTGTTTCCCGGAGGCCCTGATCGCGACTCACGGTGCGCGTATGCCCGGTGGGCTTCCCGTCCTCTCCCAAAATAGGCACTTCCACGTCGATAACCTGAGGAAACCAGCCGGCATCCCACGCGACTTTAGCCCGGGCTTGGGACTCAACACCGAAGGCATCGACATCCTCGCGGGTAATGCCTCGCTTTTTGGCGATACGCTCTACGGATTCGAACTGGGATAGCGCTTGATCCCAAGGCCAGTTCTCGGTATGGAAATATCCAGGGCCGTTGTATGCGTTTGCACCGAGGCCAACACGACTCATCGATTCCACACCCGCCGCAATACCAATGCCCATTTGGCCTGCATCGATCAGCGCCGACACCAGATGGGTAGCCGCCTGTGCAGAACCACACTGGGTATCGATGGTGGAACACCCAGTCGAGTAGTTTTCACCCAGTGTTAGCCAAGCATTCTTGGCAATGTTGTTTGACTGCTCGCCAGCTTGGGTAACGCAGCCTGCATAGGCCTGTTCTACGTCCTCGAATGCCAGGCCGTTGCGTTCAACTAACGCCCGATAGCAATGCGCTAGCAAAGTAACCGGGTGAACACCACTCAGGTCACCAACAATAGGCTTACCTCGACCTATTGGGGTCCGTACGACGTCGACAATGACTGCTTCACTCATATTTTTAACTCCTTCAATTCCATGTAATTTCTAGATGAAAACCACAATCAACTCATAGACCACCACAGGACGCTCGTCCTGGCCGACTACATGAATGTGCATTTCCTGGGTAACGGTGGTTTTGTGTGCGGATACGTCGACCGATTTAATTCTGGATCTACAGTGAATTTTGGAGTCGACCGGCACAGCACCGGTGAATCGAAGCTTGTCCGATCCGTAGTTCATGATGTTTTGGTAGCCACTAATGTGGCTAATTCTACTTTCACCACCGGTCATCTTGCTCATTAGTACCAGCGTCAGAAAACCATGGGCAATGGTCGTTCCAAATGGGCTGTCTGCTACACAACGCTCCTCGTTGACGTGCATCCACATATGATCGCCGCTTAGTTCGGCAAACTGATTGATGAGTTCTTGATCAATATGTAGTGGATTACTCCAACTGCCAAAATCTGCACTAATCAGAGTTTGCATGGCGCTGGCGTCGTTAAATGGTATGTCGGACATTAGTTTACCGTTGTCATATAGTGGTGCATCGCCTCAGAAGCCAGCCACGGTAATGATAATCGAAGTCGAAAACCACCTTCCTGCAGGCCGGGGTCGTCTCTGGTTAAGCTGATTGAACCAGCGCCTACCCGGTTCATGTATTAGCGAGGCCGCGTTAGGTAGTATCTGCCGATATGGCACAGATGGGGGATGGCTATTAGCGGTCTCTGGGGTATAGTCCTCGGCATAAAGCTACGTATGTCTAGTGGAGAGAACATTGTGTATGAAAATCGAGATTTCAATCGTTGGCGCAGACACCCCTGGCACGGCCTGAAGGCCCGTCCCGACGATGCTGCTGAAGATGTCGTTCGGGTGTATATCGAAATGACGCCCGCCGACACAGTAAAGTACGAAATTGACAAGTCCTCCGGATTTCTCATGGTCGACCGGCCCCAACGAACCACTTCTACGCCGCCAGCGCTGTACGGATTTATCCCGCAGACCTATTGTGGCGCGCGAGTTGCCGCACGCTGTGCCGACGCCGATGTTGCCGACGGAGATCCTCTGGATATATGCGTTTTTTCGGAGCGACACATCACCCGCGCCGATATCCTGCTGGCGGCGAGGGTCGTCGGTGGTATTCAGATGATCGATGACGGGGAAGCCGACGACAAGATCATCGCGGTACTCGACGGCGATAACATCTGGGGGGATGTAAAAGACATTACAGACCTACCCGATATAAAGACCGAACGATTGCAGCATTATTTTTCAACCTACAAGATGATCCCAGGTCGCGATACGAAGGTGAAAGTAGACTATGTCTATGGCCGCGACGAGGCGTTGAAGGTGATTGAGGCGGCCATGATGGACTACCAGGACAATTTTGGACATTTACACGGAAGCTGACAGCAGCTAACTACATTCAGTGACCAGGAGAAATTAGATGACAATAGCACTCAGTGGAGCCCAACGTGGCCAGGCTATAGCCGGGCTTCTCGGATGGGAGGATCTAGACGAGCGAGACGCAATTCGAAAGACCTTTATTTTCCATAATTTTAATGAGGCCTTCGCCTTTATGACCCGAGTGGCGCTAGAGGCTGAGAAGCAGGATCATCACCCCGAGTGGTGTAACGTATATAACCGGGTTGAAGTCGTACTGACCACCCACGATGCTGGCGGTGTCAGTGAAAAGGATGTTCATCTCGCCAGTTTTATGGACGGGTTGTAGCGTTTAGATGACTGCCATAGACCAGTTTCGGCAAGATGAACTCATTTACTATGCATTGCCCATATTTGGTATCGCATTATTACTAGAATACGTCTATGACCGCAGAAACAATCTTGGACTTTTTCAGGTCGATGACACCCGTTCTTCACTTTGGATGATGTTTTTTACCGTTATTGTCGAGATAGCGCCCAAATTTGCAGCGTTTATCATCTTTGCGTATTTGCATGAGGTAAGTCCGCTTGCCGATATTGTCGGTCGCCAGTGGTGGGCATGGGTGTTACTGCTGTTTGCCGATGATTTGGCCTACTACTGGTTTCATCGCTCCAATCATAATGTCCGGATTTTTTGGGCCGGTCACGTCCCACATCATTCGGCAATCAGGGTCAATTTTGCCACGGCACTTCGCCAGGGAGTTGGCGAGCGATTGCACAAGTTTATGTTTTGGCTGCCGCTACCATTACTAGGTTTCGATCCGCTCATGATGTTTACGATGATGAGCATCAATTTGTTTTATCAATTCTGGCTCCACACTGAATTAGTTGGCAAGTTGCCCTCTGCTTACGAAGCCATTTTCAATACTCCGTCTCACCATCGCGTTCACCACGCATCCAATATTCGCTATCTAGACCGCAACCACGGTGGCATCCTTATCATCTGGGACCGTTTGTTCGGCAGTTTTTCCGAAGAGTTACCTGAGGAAAAACCAATTTTCGGCCTCACCAAAAATATCACCTCCTATCGACCCCTGGATGTGGCAACACATGAGTATCAAGCCATTTGGCGCGATGTTTGTATCGCCAGCACTTGGGGTGATCGACTGCGGTATCTATTTGATGCACCGGGCTGGAGTCACGACGGACCCGACATGAGAAGCAATACATTGAGACAAAGCCAACTTGATCAAAGCGGCGCAACATCGTCGACTGTGGAGTAGGGTGTGAATACAGACCTCGAGAGAAATCCGACCAGCGGCAGAAAGTTCAGTAATGAACGGGGCATATCGGCCATCAAAGATGGGATCAAGGCCAATGCTGACAGTGCTGTAGTGAGCGGTCGAAAGCCTCCGTGGCTTCGAGTCAAATTGCAGCGGAGTCCGGAATTCAACGCAGTAAAATCAACAGTCGACGAACATCGATTAGCGACGGTTTGCGAGGAAGGTCACTGCCCAAACATGGGTGAATGCTGGAGTAACGGTACCGCCACTATCATGTTGATGGGTGCAGTCTGCACGCGAGCGTGCCGATTTTGCGCTGTGGATACCGGCAATCCCAAAGGCTGGCTCGACGAGGGAGAGCCAGCCAATGCCGCACGCTCCGTGCAATTGATGAAACTGCGCTATGTCGTACTGACATCGGTGGACCGAGATGATTTGAAAGATGGCGGCGCCGGTCATTACGCAGCTTGTATTCAAGCGATCCGGGTGGTAAATCCCGATACGGCTGTCGAGGCATTGACGCCCGATTTCTGTGGTGTAGAAGTCGATATTGCAACAGTGGTAGATTCTGGCCTACAAGTGTTTGCGCAAAATCTGGAAACCGTGGAACGACTGACTACGCGAGTCAGAGACCCGAGAGCGGGTTATGCACAAACCCTAGATGTACTATCCTACGCGAAATCCCGACAACCTAAAGTACTCACCAAGTCTAGTCTAATGCTTGGTCTGGGTGAAACCATTCAAGAGGTTGGGCAGGCAATGTCGGACCTGCGCGCCAGCGGCGTAGATATCTTGACACTCGGCCAGTATCTTCGGCCTACCAAGCACCACCTTCCGGTTGAAGAGTGGGTCCATCCAGACCAGTTTGAGCGCTATAGGGAGCAAGGTCTTGATCTCGGTTTTCTCGAGGTGGCTTCGGGGCCTTTGGTGCGGTCCAGCTACCGTGCGGACCGGATTCTTGAAAAAAATAACCTGGGACTGTCTTCACCGGATCCTCGCCGACAAAGTAGCACGATACCGGCGATCAACATCTAATTGAGGGACCATTGCATGGCATTTGGTGCAAAGTATGATTTTTCCGGTGCGGTAATTGCTGTAACTGGCGGTACCAGGGGTATCGGTCGGGAGATATGTGAGCACTTTGCTGCCTTTGGTGCCAAAGTGTCGACCTGCGGACGTCGAGAGCCTGAGACCGCATACGAGTCAGAATTAATCGAATTTACGGCATTAGATGTGCGTGATGCCGAGCAGAGCCAGGCCTGGCTCGATAGTATTGAGAGTAAATATTCTCGTCTCGATGTGCTTATAAATAACGCCGGCGGTTCTCCGGCGGTCGCAAGCGCAGACGCATCTGCCAGTTTCACCCGAAAAATTATTGAACTCAATTTGGTTGCACCTCTGGTACTGGCGCAACAGGCCTACCCCTTGCTGAGACAT
>JBLHKV010000189.1:0-7852 GCA_047618115.1 Halieaceae bacterium
GCCTATATACCACCCGCTGGTATCGAAGGTGTGCTCAATGGTGAGTTGGCCTGCGGCGTGGATGCCGCCTTGCTGGTAGAACACGGTTTGCGCTTCCAGGTCGTCGATAGTTTGAATGTCCTGCCATTTTGTGAACTGGCCCCGTTGGGTAGCGTCGCGAAGAATTCTAAAGTCTACTGGTACCTCGCGCAGCGAGTCGTGTAGATAGTCGAGTACAAATAGGGTTTGACCGACGTCGGGAAGATCTTCACAGAACTCCTTGTTGCCATTGGTTTCGGGTTGGTAGATGGTAAAGTGGGCGGTGTAAAAACCAATTTTGATCATGCAGCTGCCCGCTTCACCAATCACTCCCCCGGCGGCCCCGACCCTTTGACAGATCATTGCCAGTAGTAGTAGGCATATCAATCTGGTTTTTCCGTCCTTTTTAATGTGTGACTCCCTGATTCCGTAAAGTTAGGTTGAGCAGATCTTCCGCAGCGTATTGTAGGCAAAAGCGGGGTGCAGAGCGACCGCGCGAGCGGTATAATTGCGATGTTCAGGGCTGAGCAACCATTCACATTTTACTTCGAAGTAAGTTCATGGAAAGTCTGACTCTTCAACCTATCCGGCACGTGGACGGTGTGGTTAACCTCCCAGGATCCAAGAGTCTGTCCAATCGCGCCTTACTGTTGGCGGCGCTGGCAGACGGAGAGACACGAATCACCAACCTGCTGGATTCCGATGATATCCGACATATGCTCACGGCGCTGAGAGCGTTGGGAGTCGACTGTGAGCTGTCCAACGATAAAACCAGTTGTCTGGTAAGTGGCGGTGCGGGCGCGTTTCAAACAGAGGGTGTTATCGAATTGTTTCTGGGCAACGCTGGTACCGCCATGCGACCTCTGTGTGCGGCGCTTTGTGCAGGTAGTGGATCGTATGTGTTGACCGGAGAGCCGCGGATGGCGGAACGTCCCATCGGTGATCTGGTGGACGCTTTAAGACCGCTTGGAGCCTCGATAGAATACCTGGAAAATGACGGATACCCGCCGTTGGCTGTGTCTGCCTCGGGTCTGAATGGCGGCGCGGTCAGTATCGATGGTAGTGTCTCCAGCCAATTTTTGACCGCTTTGCTGATGGCCGCTCCACTGGCCGACGCCGACACGGAAATTACCATTATCGGCGAGTTGGTCTCCCAGCCCTATATCGACATTACCCTGCATATCATGGCCAGTTTCGGCATCGAGGTTGAAAACAGAGATTACCGCAGCTTTCGGGTGCCTGGTCGCAGTACCTATAGATCACCGGGAACCTATATGGTCGAAGGAGATGCCTCTTCGGCATCTTATTTTCTGGCTGCTGCCGCGATAGCCGGTGGCGAGGTTAAAGTTACCGGGATAGGTTCCGGGAGCGTGCAGGGCGATCGCCTGTTTGCGGATGTGCTCGCGGCAATGGGAGCAGAGATCGAATGGGCTGAGGACTATATCGTAGCGCGTCGAGGAGAGCTCCAAGGGGTCGACCTGGATATGAATCACATCCCCGATGCCGCCATGACCATTGCCACCACGGCACTGTTTGCGAAGGGCACGACAGTTATCAGGAATATCTACAACTGGCGGGTCAAGGAAACTGACAGGCTGGCTGCCATGGCTACCGAACTACGAAAGGTCGGTGCCACCGTTATCGAAGGGCAGGATTACATTTCAATTACACCGCCTACAGAGCTCATTCCCGCTGCGATCGACACCTACGATGATCATCGCATGGCTATGTGCTTTTCTCTGGCTGCGCTGGGTAACGCTGCAATAACTATTAATGATCCGGGGTGCACCAGCAAAACTTTTCCGGATTATTTTCAGCAATTTGGCACTATCTGCCATTCCCGGAGGGACGTCATTTGTTGAATCAAGGTCTTATCGTTGGCATCACTGGGGCATCGGGTGTTATCTATGGCGTGCGTATGCTCGAAATGTTGCAGGCGGCGCAGGTCGAAACCCATCTGATTATCAGCAAGTCGGCAGAGTTGACCTTGCACCACGAGACCGACTATGCGGTGGCTGAGGTGAAGGCTCTGGCGACAACGGTGCACGCGCCCAAGAATGTCGGTGCGAGTATCGCCAGCGGATCTTTTCCAACCCGGGGTATGGTGATCGCTCCCTGTTCGATAAAGACCATGTCGGAGATCGCGACCGGGGTTACGTCGACTTTACTGCCAAGGGCTGCGGATGTGGTGCTCAAGGAGCGGCGCAGATTAGTACTAATGGTGCGAGAAACCCCATTCCATACCGGGCACCTGCGAACCATGACTCAGCTATCGGAGATGGGCGCTATCATCGCTCCACCTTTACCGGCTTTTTATTCCAGGCCCACCTCGGTAGAGCAGTTGGTTGACCACAGTGTTGCGCGAACCCTGAGTTTGTTTGGGATTGAGGTGGAGCAAGCTTTTCGTTGGGGAATAGACAATCCGGATACAGAGGACTGACGCGATGGATTGCCGAGGCTAATCGTTAAGTTTATTTGCCGACCGGTAAATAGTGTAGAAAGAAATCCCGGGTGTTCCCGCCCATTATTTGAGCGATATCTTCGTCGCTGAAATCTACGCGTCGCAGGGCATCTGTTAAAGCCACTAACTCATTGGAGGTCATGGCAACCTCGACCGAGCCGTCATAGTCAGAGCCCATTGCGACGTGATCAATACCCATTATCTCAACGGCGCGTCGCATGGTCGCGGCGATGCCATCGGGGCTAAAATCACAGACCGCCGAGTCCCAAAAGCCAACGCCCAGCAAGCCGCCATGTTCTGCCAGAGCTTTCATTAGCTCGTCGTCTAAATTCCGCGGGCTTGGACATGCGCTTTTAATGCCGCCGTGGGAGAGTATGACCGGACGACCGGACATTGCCAACACATCGCGTACAACCTGAGGTGCCGAGTGGGCCACGTCGACAATCATCTCGAGTTCGTTGGCCCGTGCAATGACCTGGCGCCCAAAATCGGTCAATCCAGCGCCGCTTTCACCGTGTAGGGAGCCGCCCAGGGCGTTGTCGAAGAAGTGGGTCAGACCAAGCTGGCGCAGGCCCATGTCGAACAGACGATCAAGGTTGGCCAGGTCGCCCTCGAGCGGGTGAGCGCCCTCTATACCGTAGATGGCAGCGATGATTGGTTCGCCGTGGGCGCGAGCCTCGATCACCTCTTGTAAGTCGGTTCGGGTTTTGACAAAGCGTAGCTCGCCATCGCTGTCAGCGCTGAATGCGGCCAGCTTTTCCGCCTGGTAGGCCGCGCGTTCAAAGAGGCTGAACCAGGTACGAGGAGGCCAGAGCTGGGCTATTGCAAGCAGCGTGATGTTGTCGCTGTCGGCTGAGTTCCTGTCGTTGTTCTGGCCTCGTGGGCTCTTGGTCACCGCTGTAAATACCTGTAGCGCTACGTTGCCTTCCTGCAGGCGGGGAATGTCGACGTGACCACGACTGGCTCTGCGCAAAAGATTCCGATTCCAAAGTAATGAGTCGCTATGCAGGTCGGCGACAAATAAACTGTTATGCAGTTTTATTGCAGCAGGACTGGGTTGGTAAGGTTGGTGAGCCGCTGTCAGGTTCATCTGTCGCTCTGCCACATTGGGCAGACCATAAACAAGCAGAACGCCACACGCCGCTGCCAGAATGAGCCAGACTATCTTATGGTTGATGTTTTTGAGGGGCATGTCTTGATATCCTGTCGGTTCACCGCAGACCATTGAGGCATTGCGTGGTCCAAGCGTTAAGCTTATTTGAAATTCTTAAAGTCGTCGATTGAACAGAGGTCCCAATATGTCAAAGCTTGGCTGGATTACTCCCACGTACTTGCTAACCCCCATGTTATTGCTGTTAACAGGCTGTCAGTTTGGAGCTGTAGATTCTCCCGCCGATAGCGCGCCAGCGCAACTGTCGGGCATTGAAATCAGCGAACTTGATGATTCAGTGCGTCCCCAGGATGACTTTTTCCGTTACGTTAACGGGATTTGGCTGGACCGGACAGAAATACCCGGTGATCGAGCGAGTTACGGGACATTCTCGTTGCTGGCCGATCAATCGGAGGCGCAGCAACTGGAGATTTTGCAGGAGTTGGTTGATAACACGGATACGGGCACGGTGGCGGGGAAGTTGGGTACCATTTTTCGCACCTACATGGATGTCGACACCATTGAACGTCAGGGGCTGGCTGTGCTGACTCCAGAGCTCGAAGCTATCGATGGCATATCGAACGTCGACGAGTTGGCTGCAATGTTTGGGTACTTCTGGCGTAGCGGTGTACAAGCGCCATTTGTGCTGGATGTGCAACCAGATTTCGAGAATTCACAGCGCTATCTGGTCGATATGTGGCAGGGTGGTCTGGGCCTACCCAATAGAGACTACTATCTGCACGACACACAGAAATACATCGAGATCAGAGATCAGTACGTCGATCATATCGCCGAAATCCTCAACCTGGTGCCGATGAACGATGCTGCCGACAGAGCTGCTGCGGTGTATGACCTGGAACACCGCATGGCGCTGGCTCACTGGCCGCTGGAAGATGCTCAAGACCCGACCAAAATTATGAACAAGCTAACGCGCACTGAGCTGGATGAGTTGAGCGATACCTTCCCCTGGGTGGCGCTTTTCTCGTCGCTGCAGGTGTCTGATGTACCCCACGTCGTGCTCGATGAACCGGACTATTTTGACCACCTCGGTAATTTGATGAGAGATGTGCCCCTGACCGTTTGGCAAGATTATCTCAAGCTCAAATTAATCAAGGAGTCCGCGCCTGTGCTGCCGACGCGGATCTACGAGATGCATTTCGCATTCAGCGCTGGAGTGCTAGCGGGGCTAACGGAGCCCACTCCGATTTTGAAACGAGCAGCTCGAACGGTGAAAAATGCGATGGGCGAGGGCCTGGGTGAGGTCTACATCAATCGTTATTTTGACCCCGCGGTTAAGGTGCGAATGACAGTGATGGTCGACAATGTGAGGGTCGCCATGAATGAAAAAATTGGCGAAATAGATTGGATGAGTGAAGCCACCAAGGTTGAAGCCAAAGACAAACTGCACAAAGTTACGGCGCTGATTGCCTATCCCGATAAATGGCGTGACTACAGCGACCTGGAGATCAAGTCCGACGATGCGCTGGGTAACCGCCGCAGAGCTAATCAATTCGCCTATGCACTGGAAGTTGAGCGCCTCGCGGCTCCTGTCGATCGCGGTGAGTGGGGGATGAGCCCTCAGACCGTCAACGCATACTATTCGGCCCTGGAAAACAAAATTGTCTTTCCTGCGGCGATTTTGCAACCTCCGTTTTTTGATCTGATGGCGGATGATGCTATTAATTACGGTGGTATTGGCGGCACCATAGGTCACGAAATCAGCCACGGATTTGACGATGGCGGCAGGGAATTTGACGGTGATGGCAATTTGCGCAAATGGTGGACGGAGCAGGACGACGAGCTGTTTAAAGAAAAGGCCGCGGCCCTGGTCGAACAATTTGATGCCTTCGAACCGCTGCCTGACCTGCACGTAAATGGTAAGGCGACACTTGGCGAGAATATTGGCGACCTTTCCGGTTTGGCGATAGCCTACCGAGCCTATCAACAGTCACTGGGTGGCGAAGTGGCACCGGTAATTGACGGGCTTAGTGGTGATCAGCGGTTTTTTATAGGCTATGCGATTTCTCATCGAAGTAAAATGCGCGATGAATTTTTGCGCTTGATCGTCCTTTCCGACTCACACTCGCCAGATGAATATCGTGTCAATGGGGTGTTGAGTAACTTTGAGCCCTTCTATCGAGCGTTCAAATTAGTCGAAGGCGACGCCCTGTATCTGGCACCTGAGAAACGAGTCACTATCTGGTAAGCCCGGTGGAAAATGTTCCTGCGATCGTTATCGGTGCCGGTGTTGTGGGCCTGGCAATTGCCAGGCAAATAGCGCGTTCCGGTGCCGAGGTCATAGTGCTCGAGGCCAACCCGAGTATTGGCATGGAAACCAGTAGCCGCAACTCCGAAGTCATTCATGCGGGCCTCTACTATCAACCCGGTAGTCTCAAGGCTGAACTGTGCCGGCGCGGCAAGGATCAGCTGTATGCGTACTGTCGGCAAAGGGGTGTCGCGCACCAGCGAACCGGCAAGATCGTGGTCGCCAGTTCAGCGCGGGAGATCGCGACACTTGGCGCTTACCGGGAAAATGCCAGGCGCTGTGGCGTCGACGATATCCGCGACTTAAGTATCGAAGAGCTTTCCGAACTCGAGCCGGGTGTGGTGGCGCAGGCGGCAATATTTTCTCCCTCAACAGGTATTGTCGACAGCCACGGGTTGATGCTTTGCCTCCGCGATGATATCGAGCGGGCCGGCGGTATCGTTGTATGTAACAGTCCTGTCGAGGGCGGTCGTCTGCAAGCGGATCTTATCGAGTTGAGTGTTGGGGGAGTAGATCCGATGGTCATAGCAAGCAAGCGCGTGGTCAACGCTGCTGGTTTATCTGCTGTTAAGGTAGCGCACTCGCTGCAGGGAGTTCCTCCCGTAACAATTCCAACGCAGCACTACGCCCAGGGCCAGTATTTTAATTTCTCGGGGGCAGCGCCATTCCGTCATCCGGTATACCCGATTGCCACCTCTGCCAGTCTGGGGATTCACGCAACCCCGGATATGTCTGGGCAGATCCGTTTTGGTCCGGATCTGGCATGGATCGACAAGGTGGACTACGGCTTTGATCACTCACGCAAGCCTGGGTTTGTCGAAGCGATTCAGCGCTACTACCCGGGTCTCGATACCGATCGGTTGATTCCCGGACACGTTGGCGTGCGGCCGAAGATTGTGCCAGCGGGTGCTGCTTTAGCAGATTTTCTGATTTCAGGGCAGAGCGCTCACGGCGTCCCCGGTCTGGTTAACCTGTTTGGTATTGAGTCACCGGGCTTGACCTCCGTTCTGGCCATCGCAGACCTCGTGGCGCGAATACAGTAGTATCTGCAGATGGCAAAACTTCTGATCATTATGCACGGTAAGGTAGCGCTCAACGATGCGGTGCGCTCTGCAATTATGGCGGTGCGGGACATAGGCCATCTCGTCGACGTTCGCGTCACTTGGGAGGCGGGTGACGCTGAGCTATTTGCAACAGCAGCTGCGCGGAGCTGTACTTTCGACACCGTTGTTGCCGCGGGCGGAGACGGCACCGTCAATGCCGTGGTAACCGGGCTTATGCACAGCGGGGTTGAGCGACTTCCTGCACTTGCAATTTTACCCACCGGGACTGCTAATGATTTTGCCCGGGCCTGTGAGATTGCAACGGGTAACCCTCTGTCGGCGCTAATGTTGGCGTTGGAGAGCGATGCAGTTGCAGTCGATGTTGGTGTGGTCAATCAGCGGTGTTTTCTAAATGTCGCAACCGGTGGTTTTGGCGCAGAGATTACTACGACCACCCCCGAGGAACTGAAGCGGATACTCGGTGGTGTTGCCTATCTGGTGACCGGCATTCAACAGGCCGCAAATCTGCGTTTGAGTGAAGCGACAATACGCGGCCCTGATTTCGACTGGCAAGGGTCTTTTCTGGCTCTTGCCGTGGGTAATGGCCGTTATGCCGGGGGCGGTATTCCAATGTGTACGGACGCGCTGATAAACGATGGCTTGCTGGATATCAGCATACTGCGAGACGTTACCGCTGATGAGCTCCCCAGGGTGATGACGGACATACTAATTCGGGGTATGAGGGCGCGCGAGGCGGCTTTGGTGAGCGCGAGAGTTAGTGAGCTCAGTATTCACTCCGAGGCGCCACTACAGCTTAATCTCGACGGGGAGCCCCTACAAAATACAGATTTTCATTTCAGTGTGAGGGCAGGAGCGTTACTTATGCACCTGCCTTCAACAAGCCCGGTACTAAT
>JBLHKV010000190.1:0-7835 GCA_047618115.1 Halieaceae bacterium
AATGGCTCGAATAGGCGGCTCCACATTGGTCTTATGGTCGTATCGTCTGGTGATTTTGACATGGCGGCCTCCAGACGCATTACGGCAGAGGCACCGTCAATATAGGCATGATGAACCTTCCAGTAGACGGCGAAACAGTTGTTCTCAAGGCCTTCAATTACATAGGCTATCCACCCCGGTCGGCTGCGGTCCAATATACTGGCGTGCAAATCCATGACAACATCAATAAGTTGCCGATCTGTGCCGGGTAAGGGCACTGCGGTATGACGAATATGATAATCGACTTCAAAGGACTCAGCTTCTGCCCACTTTGGCATTCCGAATCGAGGAAAAACTGGGTAGTAAGTGAAGGGCGGACCAACTTCGCAAGACCGGTACTCGTGGAGTATGCGTTGTACGACCTCAGCCGATGAACCCTGTACGGGATCGAATACTTGTAGCATTCCAACGTGGGTGGGGCTGTCCACAGACTCGATTAGGAAAGCCATTAAGTCCATCATGGGAATGTTTTTGACAATCCGTGGCATGCTAGCGTCCTTTGCGGGGGTATCTTCGATTCAGGTTGGTTTACTATGGTTGAATCGAGCTGATAGTTTAGACTCCAATCAACGCAGTTGTTAGTAATTGCTTTGTTTAAATCAATAATCAGGAATCTCGAATGACTCCCAACTCTCGACCTTTACGCTCAACACTGTACATGCCGGGTTCAAATCTCCGTGCTCTGGAGAAGGCTAAAACTTTACCCGTTGATGCGTTGATATTTGATTTAGAAGATTCTGTGTCACCGGACAAGAAGGCTTTGGCACGGGATCAAGTGGTTGCAGCTTCTCAGGAAGGACAGGCAGGCGCTTATGGTTACCGTCAAATAGTGATTCGCTGCAACAGCCTGAACAGCGAATGGGGTAAAGCAGATTTACGGGCAGCAGCTGCGGTAGCGCCACAGGCGATCTTATTGTCCAAGGTAAATAGTGCCAAAGATATAGATCAAGCCTTGTCTATTCTGGAAAGCGAGGGCCTGGATGAGACAACCGCTATATGGGCTATGATGGAGACGCCGTTGAGTATATTGCACGCCGAAGAGATAGCGGCGGCATCACCGCGTATGGGCGGCTTGGTAATGGGTACCTCTGATCTAGTCAAAGATATTCACGCTCGGCACACTAGGGCGCGCTTGCCAGTAATAGCCAGTTTAAATTTGTGCGTGCTCGCGGCCCGAGCCTATCAGTTGCTTGTGCTAGACGGTGTTTACCTCGATCTGGAGGATGAAGCCGGATTTGAGGTGTCTTGTGAGCAAGGTCTGGATCTTGGTTTTGACGGAAAAACCCTTATTCACCCTAAACAGATTGAATTGGCTAACGCCGTATTTGCGCCCGACGCTGCAGAGCTTGAGTTTGCCCTTCGAATTATTGCCGCGCATGCCGAAGCTGAGTCTGACGGAAGGGGTGTAGTGTTGCTGGATGGTAAGCTCATCGAAAATCTCCACGTTCAGGACGCCCACCGTATTGTTGCTTTATCGGCCGCCATTGCGACTATGTCGATATGACCTAAAGGCAAACTCGTGTTGATCATCGATGGGGTGGTCGATCAGTAGCTTGGTATTCCAGTGATTGAAATCAAAGGTGGGTAACACCGTATCACCACCAATTTTGGCTTCTATCACGGTCTCGTAAACGTGTGTTGCATAAGGTAATGCAGCCGCAAAGAAATTTACGCCGCCAATAACAAAAACCTCCGTGTCTTGTGTTTTCGCAAGCTTGATTGCATCACTTAGTGACGGCACTACTGTTACACCATCAATCGCCTTGTAACCGCGCTGCGTCGATACGACAATATTGAATCGTCCAGGTAATACCGAATAGTGATCCTCGTAGGTTTTTCTTCCCATGATGATCGGTTTGTTCATTGTCGTACTCTCGAAATGAGCAAACTCGTTGGGTAGGTGCCATGGCACCCGGCCCTGATCACCGATGCAATGGTCTAGAGAGCGGGCATAAATTAACGAAAGCACTAATTCGATTTCTAACATTAAGTCTTCTGTAAGATAACCACGAAAGGGCAGTGTGGGGCGCCTGAGGCCTGTAGTTTAGCTCGCCTGCGGCCGCTTGTGCATGTTTCCTCAGCTCGGGCTTTATCGCGATGAGCCAGTGGGTGCAAGGTGGGTTAGAATGGTCTGCAAGATCGTACCACATTGAATATCGGGAATCGGTAAAGTCTATGGATAACCTGGTTATCACACTTTCGCTACAGCAACTCGCGTTAGCGTTTATTCCCGTTGCGCTCACGGTTCTTGTTGTAGTTCGTTGGTCTATGGAAGCCGGAAACGTGCTCTATGCGCTGTTTCGTATGTTGATCCAGCTTTTATTGGTTGGCTATGCGCTTGCCTGGATATTTGGAGCCCAATCTGGTTGGTTAATTTTGTTGGTACTCGCCATCATGATACTGGCCTCCAGTTGGATAGCGCTAAGGACCGTACCAGAGCGACGCTGGAAACTGTTGACGGCCTCCCTGGTGAGTATCGTTGTTGGTGGTGGATTCACGCTCGTTTTCACCAGCCAGGCAGTACTACAATTAGATCCATGGTACATGCCGCGTTACTTGGTGCCGCTGGCTGGCATGGTGTTCGCCAACAGTATGACTGCGGTAAGCCTTGCCGCAGAACGCCTCTATGCCGAGTTGGAGCATGGCGGCAGCTGGGGGCTTGCCAGAGATAGGGCGTTTCAAGCAGCAATGATACCTGTTGTAAATTCCTTGTTTGCGGTTGGGCTGGTGTCACTGCCTGGGATGATGACCGGACAAATACTATCGGGAATTTCACCGCTGGTGGCGGCGCGCTATCAGATTGTGGTGATGTGTATGATTTTTACTTCTGCAGGCCTGGCGACGGCCATTTTTCTGTCGATTACCCAACATGTTATCGCCAAAGAGAGCAAGACCTCTAGTGTCTGATGTGGGTGTTCAGCTACTCGGTTGCTTCAGTGTGTGTGCAAATTTGGTTTTCCACCAGCGGATGGTAAGCGGAACTGAGCAGTTCAGAAGAAAGGCTGTAAGCATCACTGTATAAAATGCGTCGGTAGACATGATGTGGTGCTGTACATAGGCGATATCTATTACTACAAATGCAAGTTCGGCCCGTCCCAGCATTCCGAAACCGATCATTAAACTAGATGGCCAGTCAAAGCCGCCGGTATAGCGCGCCGCCACCGATGCAGACAAGATCTGTCCAATAAACAGGCCGAGGTAGAGAATTAGAGCCTCTGGTAGCACCGACAAAAAAGTATCCAGGTCGAATAGTAAACGGGTACCAAGCGTGACGAAAAAAACAGGTCCGATCCATGAAAAGGCGACGTTGTCGATTATCTCTCTGGCCTGAAGGTAGAAATCAATTTCGCGCTCCTCATGAAAATCGAAGTATTCGCGTTGGATGATCAGGCCCGCCATATATGCGCCCACGGCTGGATGAAAGCCGAACTCATGCGCCAGCAAGCCGACTAGAACAGCGATCAGCAACAACGACAGTACCGTGTACTCCCCGCGTCCCATCGACAATACGCCGCGCAGGCTGAAGGAACCGAGAATTGGTATTCTCGAGGTTAGGCCACCGCTACTGGCGGGAAATAACCAGGCGCCAATAAAGGAAACGATAAGAAAGAAGGTCACCGCCTTGCCTAGCACCAGCATTATGCCAGTGATGCTGACTGTGGCCTCTCCTGCAGCTATAGGAACCATGATGGCCACTAGCGCGAGAGATGCAATATCGTCGAGTACCGCGGATGTCATGATGCCGGTAGCCGCCGGTGTAGAGCTCAGGCCTTCGGTTTTCAAAGATACCATGGTGAGTGAAACTGCCGTGGCGGTCATTGCCAAACCGCACATAAGTGACATGCTTGGATCGCCCCAGAAAATTTGAGCAGCTGTATAAGCTACGCAAAACGGCACGATGGCACCGAATAGTGCGATACCCCAGCTGCGTTTGATGCTCTTCAGAAAGTTATTGGTGTCTTCCTCAAAGCCGAGGGCGAACATGATGATGATAATTCCCAGCTCGGCGAAATCAATGATGAATGTGGGCATTTCAGTCGGGAGGACTCCAAAATTGACGAGTAGTGCACCGAAAAACAGGTACCACAACACCGGTGTCAGCCGAGTTTTGTGCGCCATGAAAGAGGCGGCGAAAACACTGATCCAGATAATGGCTAGTAATGCGAGATCTTGCATGGACGGTCCTGACTTTCTATGTGGTTATTCCGTATGGTATAGGTTGTGGTAATCATTCGTTATGATGTCGATCAAGCGGGATGTCGCACCAGAGAATCATCCAGCCCTGCCACCGGTTCTGCTGGGCTGCAAGCACCTTCTTTATTGATCGGCGTAACGCATTATAATTTGTTTTCCTAAAGCCATTTGATGCACCTGGTCGGGGCCATCTGCCTGGCGGCACCAACGGGCGTAATTGAAGGCCTCGGCCATAAAGTAGTCCTCGGTCAGGCCTCCCGCACCGTGCATTTGCATGCAGCGATCAATGATTTTTTGCACCATAAATGGCACAGAGGTCTTGCTTGCGGCAATCATATCGAGCGCGCCCTTCGCTCCTAGCTCATCCATTTTTTTACAGGTTTTCAGGACTAGTAGTCTTGCCATTTCGATTTCTGAAAAACACTTTGCAATATCTTCGCGGACCGATTGATGCTGACTCAGGGTGCGACCAAAGGTGGTCCGAGACGATACTCTGGTGCATGCCAGTTCCAGTGATCGCTGTGCAGCTCCGATCAAGCGCATACAGTGATGTATGCGACCTGGACCGAGACGACCTTGCGCTATCTCGAAACCACGACCTTCACCCAGCAGCACATTTGCAACGGGTACTCGAACGTTCTCAAATGAAATTTCTGCATGGCCGATTGGAGCGTCGTCGTAGCCAAGTGTGGTCAGTGGCCGAATTAACCTCAAGCCTGGGGTGTCTTTAGGTACCAGGACCTGGGTTTGCTGTTTGTGTCGGTTAGGGTTGCCCGGGTCGGATTTACCCATGACGATGAATATTTTGGTGCGCTCATACATAGCATTAGTGATAAACCACTTGCGGCCATTCAGCACCCATTCATTGCCATCCTTCGCTATGCTCAACTCAATGTTGGTTGCATCACTGGATGCCACTTGTGGTTCAGTCATGGCATAGGAGGAGCGAATTTCCCCGCTGAGCAGCGGCGTTAACCACTGATCCTGTTGCGCCTTGGTACCGTACTTCATAAACACTTCCATATTGCCAGTGTCCGGGGCGTTACAGTTGAATACCTCGGGAGACCACAACACTCTCCCCATGGCCTCGGCCAGTGGCGCATAGTCAAAGTTGCTGAGCCCGGTATGTTCGCTGAACTCGCTGTGCCCAGGGGGGATAAAAAGATTCCATAATCCGGCTGCCTTGGCCTTCAACTTAAGCTCATCCATCAGTGGTAGACCTGCAAAGCGATTCTCAGCCTTGTGCAATTGTGCGGCATAGGCTGCTTCATTCGGATAAATGTGTTGATCCATGAAGTTTGTGAGTTTGAGATGAAACGCTATAGATGAGTCACTGAAATTTAACACTTTTGCTGCTCCAGAGTAGGTGAGACTGTCGCTGTACGTCGATTGACAGTTTAATGCTTGTTTATGAGTGGTCATAATCTAATATGATGACCGAACTAAAATCAGGAATTGCCGATGCGATCACCCCAAGGGCTTAAACTATGACAGATTACGATATCTTTAATGGCGATGCAGACGGTATTTGTTCCTTGATTCAGTTAAGAAAGGCAGAACCTCGCAACGCCAGGCTTATTACCGGTGTTAAGCGAGATATCAATCTCATGGCAAAAATTGAACCGCTATCCGGCGATCGTATCACTGTATTGGATGTGTCGATGGATAAGAACTGTGCGGCGCTAAACCAGGCCCTGGATGTCGGCGCTCACGTATTTTATGTGGACCACCATTTTCCGGGTGACATTCCCACTCATGCGGGGCTCACGCCCATAATCAACGAGGCGCCGGATGTTTGTACGGCGGTGTTGATTAACGGTCATCTCAGCGGGGCTTACCGCGATTGGGCGGCGGTTGGGGCTTTTGGTGACAATATTAGAGACACGGCACTGAGCATCGCAAAACCATTGAATCTTGGTGCTGAAGACTTATTGTCTTTGGAGAAGCTGGGTACCTACGTTAATTACAACGGCTATGGTCCGTCAATTGAGGATCTGCACTTCGACCCCGAGGCACTTTATAAAAAGTTATTCAAGGCGGAGGGAGCACTTGATTTTGTTCACCATTCCGATGATTTTCAAATACTGAGCAACGGCTATCGAGAGGATATGGAGACAGCTGCAGCGCTTTTGCCGCTTCGTTCCAGTGCCGATACCGCGGTATTTATCCTACCCGATAGGACCTGGGCTCGCCGTGTTAGCGGGGTCTTTAGCAATGGTCTGGCGACGGGGTATCCCGACCGTGGTCACGCCGTTGTGACGAAAAAAAGCAACGGTAACTACTTAGTCAGCGTCCGAGCGCCGCTGAACAATAAACAGGGTGCGGCTGAATTGTGTATGCAGTTTCCGACAGGCGGGGGAAGAGCCGCCGCCGCCGGTATCAACGATCTTCCAGCAGACCGTCTGGACGCCTTTATTGGAGCATTCGAACAGGCGTACAGCTAGCCGATAAGCTCGTATTCAGTCATTCGGTACTTCCTGTTTTTGACAATTTTAGTCGGTAAGATTCAACCGATTCGGCCATTCCCTGTGATACAGACTTAATGGGCTGATATCCAAAGTCGCGTTTTGCGGCATCTGAGGAAACCACGTTTGAAATAACTAGCTTGTTCAATTCATGGGGTGTAAACAGCGGCTCACTGATACCGAATTTAAAGTGTAGCCACTGCCATAATCGCATGATAAGCCGCAGGGGTGCGGCCGGTATATTTGGCTTGGGTACCTGGTACCTCAAGCCTTCAAAGAAGGGTTTTAAGAAATCAAACATAGCCGCGGGTTCGCCATCTGAAATGAAATAGGCCTTTCCGCCCAGCGGTCCGTCGGCTGACAGTGCGTCGGCCGCGAGCAGGTGCGCATGTACCAGATTGTCGACGTGGACGTGGTCGTGATGACCACCCTGGCCGCCAATACGCGCAACCATTCTTCCGGCGATCAATTGTTCCAGTAATGTGTCCAGCATAATATTGCCAACCGGGCCCCAAATACCATCCGGGCGAAGTGAGCAAGTCAGTAGTCCATAGGGGTTGTTTGCATCGAGAACAATTTTCTCAGCGTCGATTTTTGTTTCCGTGTACACGCAATTGAATCTAGTGGCGTATGGCGTGTGTTCGTCCATATGCATATCGACTTCGCTGTTGAAACAGACATCTACCGAGCTTGTGTGTATTAAGCGCTTTACACCGTTAACCTTGCAGGCCTTCACGAGATTGTCCGCGCCGCCCACATTAATAGCAAACGCCCTATCTCGGTATGCTGTGCTTACAGCACTACCACCGAGAACCGCCAGGAACGCGGCAGTATGGAATGCCGTATCGATGTCTCGACACGCTTCTACCATTTCCTCGATGTTTTGGACGTCACCACCAAAGTATTCGAGGGCTGGGTGCTCAATATCCAGCTTTGTATTACGTATCAGGGCTCGAACTGTTAATCCGCGCGCCAGTAACGCACGGACTAGTGCGCTGCCGACGAATCCAGCCGCTCCGGTTACCAGGCAAAACCCCAAGCCTAGCGGCTGGTCAGAACTTACTGTGTTTGCTCCGGCTAGAGGTTCCATGGGATCTTAATCATCTGAAAAGTCCTCGGGTTTCTCCTACACTATCT
>JBLHKV010000191.1:0-7815 GCA_047618115.1 Halieaceae bacterium
ACGCTCGCGATCTCCCCACTCAGCACCGCAGCGTTAATGCTGCAGAAGTGCAGCTGATCGATCACAATCGCCCACCGCTTGTAGAGCAAAGCACTCCGGGGGCCTGGAAGCGTGCCCTGGCCAATCGCGACATTTTGTTACTGACGATTAGCTATTTCTGTACGCAGTACGTGTTTTATCTGTTTTTCAGTTGGTTTTTCTTCTATCTGGTAGAGGTCAGGGAGTTTGGGCTGCAGCAGGCCGGCATTTTCACCTCGGCACAATGGATAGTAGGTGCCATTGCAGGCCTCGCTGGTGGGGTTCTTACCGACAAGATGGTCCGGAGATGGGGCTTGCGGCGAGGGCCACGCTGGTTGGCAGTTACTAGTCTGGCACTGTGCGGGGTAACCCTGATTATTGGCGCGGTGTCGTCCAATATAGCCGTTGTGCTTATTATGTTGTGCCTGAGCTTTGGTTTTACAATGATTGCAGATAGTCCCTATTGGATTGCCGCGATGGCCATTGCTGGTCGGAACGCGGAAGTTGCCACGGGTGTTCTTAACACCGGGGGTAACGTGGTTGGTGCCGTAGGAGGTTTGTTGGTTCCGTTTATTGCCCTGACATTCAATTGGACGGTTGCTGTAGCCAGTGGCGCGATTTTCGCCTTTATAGCAGCGGCGATTTGGTGTTTTGTATGCGCAGATAAACCCATGTTATCGCCGGAGGGAGTCCGTGAGTAATTATTTAACAGAGGCGCCGGAAGCGTCTTCAGGTACTTTTCTCGATTTCCCCCTGGCTATTGACCTGGAGAAGCTAACTGCGGATATAGCGATACTGGGTATTCCCTTCGGTCTGCCTTACGAAGCAGCTGCGATGGCAAATGACCAGAGCCGTGCACCAGACGCCATACGGAACTCCGCCACGCCGGAGGATATTTACTACACCAAAAATCATTTCGATTGGGATCTAGGTGGGCTCCTGCTTGATGGCCGCGATATCAAGGTCGTCGATTGCGGCAATGTCAGCGCCGATATGGTCGATCACGCAGAGCATTATCGCCGTGCTGAGCAGGCAGCAAGAAAAATTTTCTCGAAAGGTTCGATCCTGGTGACATTGGGTGGCGATCACGGTGTGCCGATACCCGTGATGCGGGCGCTCGAAGTATTCAATCAACCCGTGACGCTAGTTCACATCGACGCTCATCTGGATTGGCGAAATGATATCAACGGCGTTACAGAGGGATACTCCAGTCCTATAAGACGCGCCTCAGAAATGCCGTGGATCAAAGATATTGTACAGATTGGCATGCGTGGCATCGGCAGTGCCCGTCAGTCTGAGGTTGATGATGCGAGGGACTACGGCGCCACCATCATCGATGCTTATGAGATGCATGAAGTGGGTATGGACGCGGTGTTGAATCAAATTCCAGACGGCGGTCCGTACTATCTCACCATTGATGCCGATGGAATTGATCCTACCATTATGCCCGCAGTTCTTTCCCAGACTCCGGGCGGCTTGGACTGGATTCAAACGAGAAAGCTCATCCATGGATTGGTAAAAAAAGGCCGGGTCCTTGGTATGGATCTAGTGGAGATCGCGCCGTCTTTTGATGTGGGCAACACAACCCTGATTCATGCTGAGCGATTGATCTGCAATTTCATCGGTGCCACCGTTCGAGCCGGTTATTACCAGTAGCGAAGGGCAAACTTCAGCTGTTTACTTTTGTGGGATATCTATGAAATGTCTGCTGTTATTCTTGATCGCTGTGCAAGTAGTGTGTGTGAGAACCGCTATGGCTGAAGATAAGTATGTTTTATCCAATACAGTTTTTGCGCCGGTACCCTTTCCATTCGAGTTCATAGAGCATAATGCGTTGGTAAAAAATGTGAGCTTCGCGCCTATTAATGCGCTTGTGGCTCAGATCGAGGCTCGAGAAGGCGTGCAGTTGCAGGACCGTGGCGAGGCCCACCTGACGATTCTGACGCCACCCGAAATTATGGGTGAGTCGGCGTCCAGTCAGCGGGGTATCAATTACCTCATCAGCCTGGATGAATTGTTTGCCAAATTCAGTCCATCTGTCCAGTACTTGGACATGCGCGTAATCTGCCTGGGTCGAAATCGTAAAGGCAACCACACCGCTTACTACCTGGTTGTTGAATCCCCTGAAGTGATGGCGCTAAGGAGAGAAGTTCAAGCCGAGCTTGTTCGGCGAGCTACCTTCTCCGGCGGTGAGGTTCGGTTTGGCGCTACTGACGGTTATTGGCCCCATATCACGATCGGCTTTGTCGGCGGTGATGTGCACGGTGTCTCCAAGGGCAGGGAAACATGTATTGGTGAGATTGAAATGGAGAGCTAAGAATGGCGGCAAATATTGTAGTGAAGGGAGTTATTCCATCAACCTCGCATAGGGAACCCGCGAGATGAATGATAGCAATGTTAGTCCTGAAGACTATCAGGTAGAAGAGTGTGAATTGTGTGTTCTTGGCGCTGGAATCGCGGGGATCAATGCATTGTTTGCGGGTAACCAACAAAAAAGTTCGTCTAATAATTGGTAACGGCACGGTGTTTACCTGCAGGAATATTACCTTTGCGAAGGGCCTGAAGCGCTGGTGGGGAGGGTTTTCAGAATCACTTCTTTGGCATGCTATCTATTGAAGAAAACAATATTATTAGGGATGGTTGTAGTTCGGTGGTTAGCGACTATCTCGATGATGTAGTGGATGAGAACGATCAACCTACGCTCGTCTACAGAAGTGGCGAACGCGAAGTAATTCCTGCGGGTAGTCGGGTGATTAACTGCACCGGCTCGTTGTTGCGAGGAGAGCAGGAGTACGAAACCCTTAATAAGAAAAATAACCGTGCATGGGTATTTTCTTCCCAGGTACAGCTGATTTACAACCTACTGGTAATTATGAATGAGGTGCCCGCCAAGGTCATGAACGACTGCGGCCTGGATTTTGACAGATGATATCCGCTGCATAAGCGCTTGATGGTTGGGATCAAAATCAAATCCCGGCGAGAGCAAATAATGGCGCACAGCACAAAGGCTTTGGGGAAGATCAAGGAGCGTTACGGTATTAGAAGCGGAGTTATCAGCCACGGTGGCGAAGCAAGCTAATCAGTGAAGGCTTACGTCATGCGTAACGGCTGTAGTGAGCTAGAGGGCTTTCTTGGTCGTTAAATGACTTTACAATTGTATATATGGTGTTATAGTCTACTATAACACTAAACATGCATATTGAGCGAGTCAATCTGTGAGTAAGCCACACTACTTAATCGAAACGTTTACTAACCACCGCCTGGCATCCAACATTCTGATGATAATAATGGTTTTGGCCGGTGTGTGGGGCTTGCAGCAAATCAACGTGCAGTTGAATCCCACCCAGAACGTGCATCGCGCTGAGGTGCAGGTGGCATGGCCGGGGGCAGGTGCTGAAGATGTAGAGCGTCTCGTGACCCAGCCGCTGGAATACCAGTTGCGCACCCTCAAAGACCTCGTCCATATCACCTCGAGGACCTCTGACAGTCTTTCCGCCATCAGCCTGAACTTTAAACGCGACACCGATATGGGCCTGGCCCTGGACCGGATAAAGCAGAGTGTTGCTCAGGCGCGTAATTTGCCAGACGACATTGAACCGCCCGTCATTCAGCGACAGGAATGGAATGAACTGGTCGGCGCAATCATGCTGTCCGGCAAGGGTAGCCTCGATGAGCTGGTTCCTGCCGCACGCAAGATTCAGCGGGACTTGCTGGCGCGAGGCGTCGATATTGTGGAGTTTCGAGGTGTGCCCGCCGAGGAAATCGCTATCCAGGTTGAGAGCAAAACACTGTATCAGCTCGGTGTGCCGCTAGAGACGATAGCACGCAAGATCCTGGAGTTGAGTTCAGACGTCCCGGCCGGTAGCGCTGGCCGTGGACAGGTCCAACGTCAGCTGAGAAGCCTCGATCAGCAGCGCGATGTAGCTGGATTTGAACAGCTTCCACTACAGGATATGCAGTCGGGTGCGTTGATTCGGCTGGGTGATATTGCCGATATCGAGCGTCGTGAGAAGGAAGACCAGCGCATGGTTTTTTATGAAGACAAGCCCGCCATTATGCTTCGTCTCAGGCGTAACCAGGGTACGGATACACTTGAATCTGCGCAGATCATGCAAGATTGGCTCGAGGCAAACCAGGAGCAACTGGCGCAACAGGGAATACAAGCCAACGTATTTCTGGAAGCCTGGCGGTTTGCTGTCGATCAGATCGGCATCGTGCTGAAAAACGGAGCGAGTGGGCTTGTACTGGTCATCTTAATCTTGTTTCTCTTTTTGAATGGACGCGTCGCGTGGTGGGTCATGCTGGGCATCCCAGTCTCTTATCTCGTTGCGATTGCGGTTTTTTACAGTCTTGGTGGAACCATCAACTTTATCAGCATGATAGGCGTGGTAATGGGGTTGGGAATTGTCGTTGACGACGCTATCGTAGTCGGGGAACACGCCTTGTCTCAATTCCAGGACGGGAAATCACCGGCCGAAGCCGCCGCCTCGGGCACGCAAAAGATGTTTGCTCCCGTTATGGCCTCGTCGCTTACTACGCTGGCGGCATTCTTGCCACTGATCATGATTGATGAACCCTCAATTAGTCAGATCCCTTTGCTAATGATCTGCGTGATCATCGCCTCTCTTATTGAGTGTTTCCTGGTGCTGCCGGGGCATTTGCGTTCCAGTTTCGAACACATGGGTAGCCGCCCTCCAAGCAAATTTCGCCAGGGTTTTGATCGCCGCTTTGAGTCATTCAAGAACCAGCGCTTTCGGCCCCTGTTGGGTGTGGCACTGAATAATCGGCGGTCGGTGTTAGCGCTCACGCTGGTTGCCTTTCTAGCGAGTATTGCCCTGTTGGCGAGTGGTCGCATAAAACCTGACCTGAACATAAATCTCGATTTTGATTACGCCGATGCCTATGTTCAATTCGCCGGTGGTACCAGCGAGGAAGACAAGTTCGCCTATCTGAAAAAGCTGGAGCAGGCGGCTATCGAAACTAACGCTGACCTCGGTGGCGACCTGGTCGTTGCTCAATTCATTACCCGTAACTGGGCGTGGCTGGAACAGGAAGTTAAGAGCGGTATTCAGTATGCGACGGTGTCAGTGGAATTAACCTCTCCCGATCAGCGTACCGTTACCCTGGACGAATTCAACCGCGAATGGAAGTCACGGGTAGATCGTGATTTCCAGGTAGAGATCCTGCGTATGGAGGTTGGTGATCAGTACTGGCCCGACATTTCTCTTTACTTCAGCGGCGCCGACACCACGGTCTTAAAGGCGGCTGCCGAGGAGCTGGCGGAAAAAATCGCGACCTATCCCGGCGTAAGCAACGTTTACGACGATCTGCCCTACGGCGAGGAGCAATGGATATTCTCTCTCACCACAGAGGGGCGGGCTTCGGGTCTGAGCAGTAGCTCGGTCGGTAGGCAGATTCGCGCGGCTTACGATGGATACCGGGTTCAGATCTTTACCGAGAATGATGCCGAGCTCGAAGTGCGGGTTATGCTCCCTGAAGCCGAGCGCAATAATCTCGGCACGCTACGACAGCTACCCATTGCAACGCCTGCCGGTGGCGTACTGCCCCTGGCAACGGTGGCGGACGTCGAGAGCCGTCGAGGGATCCAGCGTATAAACCACCGTAATGCGCTGAAGGCAGTCAACGTCTACGCGAATATAGATACAAAAGTAACAACGGGCATGGAGATCGTGGAAAGCCTCGAGGCTGATGTCATTCCCGGTATTGCCGAGCGGCACAACATCAGCTATGGGCTGGGGGAAGGCTCCGCCGGCGAGGCACAATTGTTTGCCGACATGCGCCTGGGTGCTGTTATTGGACTGGCACTAATTTACCTGATCCTGGCCTGGATATTTTCTTCATACAGCTGGCCCTTGGCCGTCATGATCGCCATACCATTGGGTTTGACTGGTGCGCTGTTTGGGTTGTTTTTTCTCGGGCTGAATCTGGGTGCCCTGGCCTTGATGGGTCTGTTTACCCTGACGGGGGTCATCGTCAATGACTCCATTATCCTGATCTCGGCTTTCAAGGAATGCCGTGAGCAGGGTATGACTGTTGAAGACGCACTGGATAAGGCCTCCGCCGGCAGACTTCGTCCAGTTATTTTGACATCGCTGACCACAACTTTTGGTCTGGCGCCGATGATGCTGGAGAGCTCCCCCATGGGAGAGATGATGGCACCTCTGGCGGTGGTGATCTGTTTCGGTCTGCTTTATGGGACGACGCTGATTTTGTTCGTCATTCCCGCCATGCTCTCTGTAATTGAAACTCTCAAAGTTAAATGGGGCGCCACGGCGACTCCGACAGAAACAACTGTGTCCGGGGTAGAACCCCTTAACACAACAACTATTTCCTGGAATGAGGTGTAAAATGAAATCCCAAGCTACCGCGGTTATTCGCTACATGGGCAGTAAAACAAGCCCCAAGAATCGCTACTTATTGAGTGTTCTTGGGGGCGGACTGGCGTTGATTACATTGATCATGGCCACCGCACCGGAGCACGACCCCAATCAGGTTGAAGAAAAAATCTGGCCGGTGTCGACATTGAGTGCAGAGCCAGCCAGTCTTTCTCCTGAGCTGCAGTTGTTTGGTCGCCTGGAAACACCTCTCCACACCCAGCTTACAGCGGCACTCTCGGCTGAAGTTAAATCAGTCCTGGTACGAGAAGGCGACCTGGTAACCCAGGGCCAATTGTTGGTGGCTCTCGATGCTGCGGATGCAGGTCTTCGTGTAGCGCAGCGCGAGGCCGACATGCGCGATGCGCAGGCCAGTCTGGACTCCACGCGTGCACAGTCCTCCAGTCACAAGCTGGTTCTGAAACGTCGCCAGGAACTTCATCAACTTTCCCAGGCAAGGGTTGACCGGTTGGCGCACCTCACTAGCAAGCATCTGATTGCCACCGAGACCCTGGAGCAGGCTCGCCAGGAAGTCGCCCGACAGGCCATTGCTTTGGCCGAACAGCAATTGCAGGTGGACAATCATCCCTATGTGATTGCCAGTGCCGAAGCCCGGTTAAAACAAATTCAAGCGCAGCTCGCCCAGGATGAGCTAAATCTTCTGCGGACCGGGGTCCTCGCGCCTTTCGACGGCCGTATCAGCAGCATCGATGCTGCCCCTGGCGATCGAGTACAGATTGGACTTCCACTGGTAGCGATGTACGCCACCGAGGGCTTGCAGATTCGTGCTGCCGTGACCAGCACTACCGCAGCAGCTTTGAGGGTAGCCCTGGATAGCAATCAGCGTATTGAGGCACACCTGGAAGGAGGAATCAGTCTGAGTCTGAATCAATTGGCATCCGAGGTTTCGTCAGGTCGAAGCGGTGTCGATGCCTTGTTTACCCTCGATCGTGTCAACACTCACCTCGCGCTGGGACGAGCTGTTGAGTTGACGGTAATTCTACCAATGTTGGAGGATGTGGTAGCGGTACCGATACAAAGTGTTCACGGTAATGACAAGGTTTACGTGGTCGAAGACACCAGGCTTAGAGCGGTGCAGGTTGAGAACGTAGGCCAACGAGAGAATGCAAACGGGGACTACGAGCTATTTATCCGCTCTCCTGACATTGAACTGGGCACCGCCATTGTTACCACGAATCTGGCCAAGGCTACGACCGGGTTGAAAGTCGAGATCGTCAATCAACCATCAGTTGATCCAGTGCCCGCCGACAGCGAAGAAAAAATGGTAGCACTGGTAAATCATTGAGCGCTAGCGGCCTACAGTAATGGGCGTACATCAACACCTATGAGTCGACCAAAATTGCCGTCGGCATGTACTCTTCTACTATTCGTTGTGACAGTC
>JBLHKV010000192.1:0-7706 GCA_047618115.1 Halieaceae bacterium
GTATTCACGCAAGGTACAGACAGCCTGGCGGGAACACTGGTCCACCGAAAACGTAGACTGGCGCTAAACACCCATATTCGACAAGCTGACCAAAATATTATTCAACACCGCTGTCAGGGTCGGGTGTTCAGATTCGAAGGATGAAATCTGGCTCTTCAGATTATCCAACAAGTGCGCTGGCGCGCTCTCCGCAGCCCCGTGAGCTTCCAAATCCTCTACCAATCCGGTCAGTCGCGCTATGGCTTCCTCCTCCAGGGGCAAGTCTTTGATCTCATTGGTCAATTGTTGTAAATCGTGGTGCAGCTGGCTATCAGTCAAAGTAGGTCTCTCCTCGGTTTTGGATGGGCTTGGACGTGCCTCTAGAAAGGCACAGAATAGCCCACTTTTGTTCTCGTTGCAGATCCAGATCGAAACTTCGGTACAATAACCACATGATCAAATACAGACGCACCCTATTAGCACTCGGAGCCATGGTCGGAGCGCTACTGGCAGGCACAGGCCTGCTGAAATCCAATGACCAGGAACCACCGAAAGAATCCGTGGCAGTAGTCAACGGCACTTCGATCGGCAAGACCGAGTATCTGTCCAATCTGCAGCTGCAGGCCCGCGAGAAACGCAGGTCGCTGGGCAGTGCCGAGCGCCTCGGCATTCTGGAACGCATGATTGAAGAGCAGTTACTGGTTGAACGTGGTCTGACGATTGGCATCGTAGAGTCTGACCCGGCTGTCCGCAAAGCAATAATCACTGCGATGATTGAATCGGCTTTAAAAAATTCCGCCGCTACTGATCCGACCCCCTCACAACTCTCAGACTTTTACCGTGAGAACGTTTCCTACTTTAGCTCACAGGGACAATTACAAGTCCAGCGCATGGTATTCCGGACCGACCCCGCCTCCGTGGCGAGAGATGAAAACAGCCCAAAACAACGCGCGAGTACGGCCCACCAGGCTTTGTCTGCCAGCAACTTCGCCGAGGTCAGACAGCGCCATGCCGACCCCGACATCCTGTCTCTCCCCTCCTCGCCGCTGCCGATCACTAAATTGCACAACTACCTGGGCCCTACTCTCAGCCAGGCCGCAGCAGCACTCCAGCCCGGGCACTACTCTGAGCCCCTGCCGGATGGAACGGGCTACACAATTTTAATGTTGATTTCCCGAACCGCTGGAAGTATTCGGCCCCTGGACAGCATTCGGGAGGAGGTAGTACACGAGTACAAGCGCCGGGCTGGTGATCGGGCACTGCGCGAGTACCTTGGTAACCTGCGTAAAGCGGCCGACATCCGGCTGGACAAGGCCTTTATTGAAGAGCTTGAAGAACTGGATGATCTCGATCCGTAACTTTGCGCTCGCTACTTTTCTGTCGAGTATTTTGCTCACGGGAAACTGCCTTGCCGATCCCCAAAGCAAATCGTTTTCGCAGTGGCGCGTGGATGAGGGTTTGGTCAGCGGTACGATTACATTGCTTTCCCAGGAATTAAATCGACTACCCGGAAGCGGAGACTATGACCCTGGAGATTTGCTGGCCCGGCACTTAAACGATCACGTTTCAATCAGCGCGGATGACAAGTCGTGCTCCCTGCGCAACATTCAGTCGCTGCCAGCTGCCAGTGGCTATCTTCGCGTTGCGATGAGCTTCGATTGCAAAACGAACCCAGACACATTGACTATGCACAACCGTATGTTCTTCAATGCAACCTCCAGTCACATTCACTTCGCCCGGTTTGCCATTGGGGGAGCAGCTGAAATTGAACGGCTTTTCACGCGTAGAACCACCCAACAGACCATCTTGCTCGTCACTACCGCCGCTCAACCGCAGGCCCAGTCGGGACTGGCAGACACGCTGACAACCTATGTAATTTTTGGCTTTGAGCACATATTGATTGGCCTGGACCATATCGCTTTTCTTTTGACGCTGATGCTGATCGTGCACCGGGTACGCGATGTGCTGTTGATTGTGAGCGGCTTCACGATAGGCCACAGTATTACTCTCAGTTTGAGTGTACTGCAGCTGATTGAACCAGATGCAGCGATGGTGGAAGTCATGATTGGATTTACCATCGCTCTGGTAGCAGCTGAGAACATTGCCACCTCCGATGGTGGCGGCAAGTCCATTGCCATAGCGGGTGCGGTGCTACTGGCAGCCATGGCTATGCTCGGCGCCCTGGGCGGTATAGGACCTTCACCACTGGCCTTGAGCGGACTCGCCCTATTCACATTTTGCTATCTGCGGTTAAGCGAAAATGAAACCCAGGCAAAGCAATTGCGACCCTGGCTCACAACCCTGTTCGGACTGATTCACGGATTCGGCTTCGCCGCCGTGCTCCTCGAGGTAGGACTCCCTACCACGGCTGCAGGCCCGGCTTTGCTGGGTTTTAATATCGGTGTCGAAATTGGCCAGATCACCCTCGTTCTAGCCGTGTCCCTCGTGCTAGTCGCGTTGCATCGAATTGGTCGTACGCTGATTCACGCCGTCAGGGACTTGGGATCCATCGTTCTATGCGGTGTTGGCGTTTTCTGGTTTGTACAACGCGCCTACTTTTAGGTTGTCGCTAATAGCCACGCCCCACATCGACGACCGATAAAAGCGGTTCACCGGCAACATAACGGCGCAGGTTTTCCTGGACCAGCATCCAAGTTCTGGCAATCGCAGAGCTAGAAACTGCAGAACGGTGGGGGGTGATAATGACCCTTGGCATGGTCCATAGCTTATGACCCACAGGCAGCGGTTCCGGTTCGGTAACATCGAGTCCTGCACCCGCAATTTCACCTGCTTGTAATGCGGCGACCAAATCCTCGGTTACGACACTCTTACCACGACCGACATTAATAAAATACGCCGTTGGCTTCATCGCTGCGAACAAATCCCTATCAAACAGACCCGTCGTTGCGGCCGTCAGTGGCGTCACATTAACCACGATGTCCGCCTCTCGAACCATGCTTGGCAGTGCTTCGGCCAAGCCAACCCGGTCGACATAGTCGGGGCCCTCGGTGCTGCTGTTTCGTATGGCCAACACCCTCATCCCCAGGGCATTAGCCCGCTGGGCTATCTGCCGACCAATACCACCCAAGCCCACTACCAGCATGGTTTGCCCGTTAATCGCCGCCGGCGGCGCGCCACCGAAGTCAGGCGACGGCTGCCACACCCCGTTCATTTGATTACGTTGGTAGACATCGATGCCACGGGTCAGCGACAGGGCCATCGCCATTACATGTTCGGCCATCTCGGGACCATAAAGACCCTGTGCATTAGTGACCAGCGCACGACCCGAGCCCAGCGCTAAACTTTGCTGACAATGCTCGACGCCCGCCGACATTGACTGAAACCAGCGCAACGCGGGGTCGTCAAACACTAAACCGGCCGCACAATAGGCGATAACCACCTCTGCTCCTGCAGCGAGTTCCATCAGATCAGTAGCGTTGGTGGCCGCTGCGACGGACACACCCGGTGTAAGCTTTGCGAGTAGGTCACGGCGCTCTTCGTTACCGTATAGAACAATTCTCGATGGCTTCTTCCAGCCGGGGAGATCGCGACTGGCGATAGAGGACTCGCGCAATCCCAGCTCATCAATCATCGCGGCGACAGCCTCGGCCTCGCTATTGTCGCCAGGCCCAGCCAGACTGTATGGCACAACAAAGACACACAGCAGCACCCCCGCAAGCAGACGGGCCAAAAAGCAGCTATAACGTTGGCGGCGATCATTCATATTGAAGTACTCCAGTGTTGCACATTGATCGAGGTATTGAAGGAGGTAAAGGTGATGATATTCGTCTACATTACATGTAGAGCTGAAATCCGCTGAGAAATTCTACATAATGTTACGTGTGCTCGCTAAAATATACCCAGCAATGAGCACAAATTCACCCGCACCACCCCAAGGACACGCTATGGATACCGCCGATAACAAGCCACCTCTCCTTTTGGTCCAGGCGATAATGCTATGGGGAACAGCGTTGGCCGCTGTCATTCTGGTGCCCTGGTACGGTCTTGTCCATGGTTATGATATGTCGATCTGGGTGCTGGCGCTGGTGGTACTTTATCTGAATGGAATTTCCATTACCGGAGGTTATCACCGACTCTGGGCCCATAAAACCTATGATGCCCACCCCCTGTTGCGACTGGGATACGCGCTGTTTGGCGCGGGTGCATTGCAGAACAGTATATTAATTTGGGCGGCCGATCACCGTCGACATCATCGTCATGTAGACAACAACGAGCTCGACCCTTACTCCGCCGGTCGCGGTCTGTGGTATTCCCACATAGGATGGATGCTCCGAGAGTATTCCACCCAGGGCCAGCAACTGGACAATGTCCAGGATCTACAAAGAGACGCCATCGTCGACTGGCAACACCGCCATTATCTGGCCATCGCGCTGGCAATGAATATCGGCTTGCCCTTGGTCATTGGCTTCATTCATGGCGATATTATCGGCTGTCTTCTACTCATTGGATTGCTGCGCCTGGTCGTCAATCATCACGTAACCTTTTGCATTAACTCGCTGGCGCACTACTGGGGATCCCAGCCATACACCGATACCAACTCGGCGCGCGACAACCACTTCATAGCTTTCTTAACCTACGGCGAGGGCTATCACAATTACCACCACCAATTTCAGACCGACTATCGCAACGGCGTACGCTGGTTCCACTGGGACCCCACCAAGTGGGTTATCAGTCTGTTCAGTTTTCTCGGCTTGGCCAGCAACTTGAAACGCATCCCCCGGTTTAAAATCCAGCGAGCACTGCTTGCCATGCAATTTGAACAGGCCCGTGCCCGCCTCTCTCAAGCGGGAGATTCCGACTACTGGGGCAAGCGGCTAGAGGTTGAGTACCAGGAGTTTTTACTGTCCTTGAATCAGTGGAAACAATTGCAGCAGACCCGCCTGGAAGATCAGAGAAACGCTATGGGCGAACTACTACAGGACAAGTGGGACAGGGCCGCCCTTCGCACTCGCTTCAAGGAGTTGGAATACGCCCTCAAAATGCAGCGCAAACGCCTGCAATATCTAATCCTACAATTTCAACCGAGCTAGCTACTCATTTTATGGCACAGTCAAAGGTCAGCAAGGGCGATGCCCGTGATCTGTTATTGGATACTGCCGAGGAGTTGTTCGCCTCGCACGGCGTCGACGCCGTCTCGCTGCGCACCATCAATAGCGCCGCCGGGGTAAGCGCGGGCGTTCTCCACTATCACTTTGGCAACAGGGAAGTGCTGGTAGCTGAATTGATATCGCGCAATATGAATGAACTGGCATCGCGGCGCGAGGCGTTGCTGGAGGCCATGCTATCGGAAGCCAGCCCCAGCCCCCGCGATGTATTGAACGCCATGGTCCTGCCATTGGCCAAGTTTATAGTCGAGGGCGGAACCCGAGGTGGACGCTATGTGCGTTTTGTTGCCCGCTTGTATGCCGAGCGGTCACCCATTCTCGACGAGGTCAGCAATCACTATCGCAGCGTTAATCAGCTGTATTTCAAACTGCTCAGAAGAGCACTACCCCATCTCGACAGCACCACCCTCAACCTGCGTGCTTCGGCAGCCAATCACACTATGCTGCAATCCTTATCAGACATGGCCAGCGAGACCCGAGTATGGGCCAACTTGGCAAGTAAACAACTTACCGGCGAGCAGCAAGTAGCCAAGCTCGTCGACTTTATCACCGCCGGGCTGGCAGCCCCAGATTTACAGGAACGATCATGAGCGACTCTATTTACGACTTTGTTTGCACCACTGGAAATGGCAAAGAAAAGCCTTTGGCCGACTATCAGGGCAAGGTTCTTCTGGTGGTAAATACAGCATCAAAGTGCGGATTCACACCACAGTTTGAAGGGCTGGAGCAACTCTACGAAGACCTGCAGGCCAGAGGTCTGGAAGTACTCGGGTTTCCATGCAATCAATTTGGTAAGCAGGACCCGGGCAGCAACGGTGAGATCACTGAGTTTTGCCAGCTGAATTACGGCGTCTCATTTACCATGTTCGACAGGATCGAGGTCAACGGGCGCGACGCCGATCCCATGTTCAAATATCTCAAGAAAGAAGCCAAAGGCGCCCTGGGCAGCACTCGTGTCAAATGGAATTTTACCAAGTTCCTGATCGATGCCGATGGCAACGTCATCAAACGGTATGCACCCACCACCAAGCCAGACGACATTCGCGCTGATATTGAGAAGCTTCTGCACTGAGGATCAATTTTCGCGTGTAACCGCCGAAGTTCTCGGGCTTAGTCTGACCTTCGGTCTGGCTGAGCCCACGCTCCCATTTCAGGTAAAGATTACCCCAAACTAGTGTTCGCGTGTCGCCTTGAAACGAATATCGGGCCAGCGCTCTTCGGTCAGTGCCAAATTGACCCGAGTAGGCGCCAGGTAGGTTAGATAACCACCGCCATCTATCGCGAGATTGTCGCCGGCCTTGCGCCGAAACTCAGCCAACATCTTCTCGTCGTCGCAGTAAACCCAACGCGCGGTGTAGACGTTGACGTTTTCATAAACCGCTTCGACCTTGTACTCGTCTTTCAGACGATAGGCGACGACCTCAAATTGCAATTGACCGACTGCGCCAACCACCAGTTTAGTCGAGCTGACGGGCGTAAATACCTGGGTGGAGCCCTCCTCTGACAATTGCTGTAAACCCTTTTGTAATGCCTTGGTTTTGAGTGGATCGCGTAGACGTATCAAGCGGAACAGCTCTGGGGCGAAGTGAGGAATTCCAGTGTACTTAAGCACCCTGCCAGAAGTGAACGTATCGCCAATCTGGATTGTGCCGTGATTGTGTAGACCGATAATATCCCCGGATACAGCCTCTTCCAGCATCTCCCGTTCGCCCGCCTTGAAGGTCACAGCATCGGCAATCTTAATGTCTTTACCGATGCGTACGTGGCGCATCTTCATACCCTTCTCGTAAGAACCAGAACACACCCGCATAAAAGCAATACGATCGCGGTGTCGGGGATCCATGTTAGCCTGAATTTTGAAAACAAAACCGCTGAAATCTTCTGCTTGCGCAGAGACTATCTCAGTTTCGGTTTCTCTAGGCAGGGGCTCGGGCGCCCACTCGACAAAGTTGTCGAGCATTTCTCGAACACCGAAATTACCCAGTGCCGTGCCGAAGAATACTGGTGTTAATCTTCCCTCCAAATACGCCTGAAGGTCGAACTCGTGGCTCGCGCCACGCACCAACTCTATCTCCTCGACATAGTCGTGGTAGTAGACACCGAGCAATGCCCGCGCCTCATCGTTATCCAAGCCCTGAATTCTTACATCATCGCTGAGTTTATGACCCTGGCCCTGCGTGTAAACATGCAATGCGTCGGTGTATAAATTGTACACACCCACGAATTCGCGACCCATGCCGATTGGCCAATTGATTGGAGCCGCTTGAATCTTAAGCACCTCTTCAACTTCATCGAGAAGATCGATAGCATCGCGGATGTCCCGGTCCATCTTATTAACGAAGCTGACGATGGGGGTGTCGCGCAACCGACAAACCTCCATCAATTTAATGGTCCTCGCCTCCACGCCCTTGGCACCATCCACCACCATCAGCGCCGAATCTACAGCGGTCAAGGTTCGATAGGTGTCTTCTGAAAAGTCCTCGTGGCCGGGCGTATCCAGCAAGTTAACAATACGATCGCGATACGGAAACTGCATAACTGACGAGGTCACCGATATGCCCCGCTCCTGCTCCATACTCATCCAGTCCGATGTTGCATGGG
>JBLHKV010000193.1:0-7666 GCA_047618115.1 Halieaceae bacterium
CAGCGCCCGACGCCACCTGCGACGCAGCCTGACTTGAACGATAGTGCACCTTGATGGTGTAATTGCCCGGCAACACCTGCCCGCCTGCACTCGTCGACAACGAAATATGCTCGGGTCCGTAGCCCTCGTCGTCCTCGATATCCAGTGACAGTCCACTCGAAGTTTGCGGGTTTGTGTACCACGCCGTTTCACCGTTGGGGTCTGTTACATATAAGTCCAGGTCAATCGAGTCCTGTTCCCACGTCAGCGTTGTCAAAAGCTTGGCCGGTGGCGGTTCGCCGTTGATATGGGTAACCGAGGTCACGCTTCCCTTGTACCAATTTGATTGATTCGCGGTATCGACACCAGCCAATATAATTATGCTTGCTGGGCCATTGGAAATCTCTACAGGGTTGGTAAATGTACCGAATTTCACCGGTATGTGCCGGCTAAACCCTTTAACGTTTACGTAGAGTTTGGATTCATTACTGAGGTCTCCAGTCACAGAACCTATAAGTGAATCGACACGCGCCTGGATGTCTTCTCCATTTTGAGGCGTGAAGGGTCTTAAATTAACTGTACCTGGAAATCCCGCAAGCGCCTCTGTTGTCAGATCTTCAAAATCCTGATCGCGGCCAAGGCTCGCCAGCGCCGCATAGCCAAAGCTGTTATGTCCATCGTAGGACCCGAAGTTACCGCCACTAAAGCTGAGAGTCTGTATCTCGTTTTTGTGGCGGACATCGTAAAACTGGAATCCAGTTGTGTCGTAACCAATCACAACAGCTGCCAGAGCCGCCTTTCCATCGGTTCCCATCAGCAGCAGTAGTGGCTCGTTGGTGAAGTGCAGATAAGCCCGCATCAGCCGCCCTAATTTACTCGGATGCAGTGTTTGTGATGTATGCCACTGTGCAACGTGCCAGGTTTGGCTCTGTGCCAATTGAGTGCGCACTGACAATATTTCCGAAACATCATCCGAGAATTGCTGATTTAATCCGTCGCTGTAATTTTGGTAATACCAGGCTGCATAACCGGACATTCCGAGGCTATTAGCACCGGGTGTGAAATAAGCACCAAAGTTCTCTATGTCCCAACCATCGGTGGCTGGCCAGAAACCCGTGTCGACCACCGCCGGCAGTCCGCCGGTCATCTCTGTGAGTACAAAGGCGATATCAGCCCTTGATTCAAAGGATACGGTGTTACCCAGAGTGTCGTGGGAGAGCACTCGAACGGGTTTGTACTCCTCACCGGTATACAGTATTGGTATCAGATTTTTCTCATCGACGAATGCACTTTCGTCGTAACTCAAGGTGATGTTAAAGGGGCCATTAATTTGATTTTTCTGGGCATCACTGATTGAAAATTCAAAGGCGCTGCCGACCATTTGCAAACCGCCCGGCAGGGATTGTGGGGTGCTGGTTTCAGAAATTCCCACATCGATAGAGTTGAGTACATCGCTTGGACGGACAGTGAGTCGCGCCGCACCGAGCGTAATTTCACCACCTGACTCAGAAACCACGCCATTTCCTGCATAGCTGGCATCACCGATAAATTCTTCAAAAATTGCTGTCGTTGGCGGAATCACGATATGGCTGTATTGATCGTCCCATATCGTTACCAAACCCGCTACGGTATCGATACGGCAGGTGGGGAACACACTGAGATGGCCGCAGGGGCCTTCCCAACCTACGAAACGCCATCCTGGTCGCGGGACTGCTTGATAGTTAACGAAATAATCAGCGGTTACTTCATTTTCTGTACACGCGGTATCTACGGCCTGAAATTGCTCCAAAGAGCAACCCCTGCTCCCGCCGTTAAGGTCGATGATGTCTCCCTCGCCAATGATGGCAAGTGGATGTTTACAGGCTTGTAGCAGAAATAGCAGGCCAAGGCCCCAAAATACGCGCATTAGGTTCTCTCAACGATTGTCGCAATTTACCTGGCGACACTGTGGCGTGAATTCACTTTAACCAGGGCAGATTAATGCCCATCCGGCCGCTCGTAAAGGAAATACATCACAGTTTGCCCACAAAGACTGGGGAGGTTATCGATGATTCCTGAGGTTACGCTTAAGATTTTGACAAGCCACTTGTTTTTTTAACGACAAAGGCTAGATTTGTTAGGTGTGGCGGTTCTACGCGGTGATCTTTCTGGAATTTATAACTAATTGATAAATAATGTAATTATTTCATTTTTCCAATACCCTACCTGGCTATCGCCGGTCTGGTGATTTTTGGCAGCGAAGCAGGTGCGAGCTACAACATGGTCATCAAGCATCACTATGTGCTTACCGAGGACGAAGTTATTCCACTAGTTGGGTTTGAATCTCAATAGTGTTTTCCAACGTCTTGTGGACCGGGCACTTATCGGCAATTTCCAGTAGCTTTTGGCGTTGTGCTGCACTCAAGTCGCCCTTCAAAAAAATGGAGCGTTTCAGTACATCAATAAGACACTGGTCTGTGTCGCAGTTTTCGCTGTCTTGGCGGTGTTCTCGGTTGTGCGACAGCTGTACGTCTATATCCTCCAGCGGCCATTGCTTGCGGTTGGCGTACATGCGTACCGTCATTGACGTACAGGTCCCGAGAGCGGCAAGCAGGAGTTCGTAAGGATCCGGTCCTAAATTGCTGCCGCCTACTTTGATGGGTTCATCTGCTATCCAGCGGTGATCATCGCTAAACACCTCCCTTAGAAAGCTCTTGTTTCCCTCTTTGATTCGAATTTCGCCGCTGGTCAGCTTAGAGATTGCAGGTTCTGCTGCTGCCGTCAGATTCATATAGCGCGTTGCCCAGGACGCAATAGTGTTCCCGACGTACTCTGCATCGAGCCTGTTGGTCAGTAAGTGATCGGCCTGATGCAGCGAGATGAAGCTCTTTGGATGTTTAGCTGCCTGATAGATAGTTGCGGCTTCATCTATCGAAACCATTGTGTCAATGGGTGAGTGGAACACGAGTAGAGCCTTGCGTAATGTGGCGACGTGCTCGAGTAGTTTCTGGTTTTCAATATCATCCAGAAACTGCTTTTGAATTCGAAAAGGTCGTCCAGCGAGACTAACCTCCGCGACTCCATCCTTGCGAATCAGCTCGACATCGACTCCAAACTGCTTCTGTACATGGCTCGGATTTGACGGTGCAGCGATAGTCACCACGGCAACAGCTTCGGGCACCGAATTCGCCGCGGCCAGCACAGCAGCCCCGCCCAGGCTATGGCCTATCAGTAGAGCAGGTGCAGCGTAAAATTGACGAAGATGTGCTGCCGCTGCAACGAGGTCGCCAACATTGGATGAGAAGTTAGTATTGGCGAAGTCACCGTCGCTATTACCCAGGCCGGTGAAGTCAAAGCGCATTACAGCAATTCCCTTGCCGGCCAAAGATCGACTGATTCGGGAAGCGGCGGCGTTGTCCTTACCACAGGTGAAGCAGTGTGCGAACAGGGCGAAAGCTTGCGGGGAACCCTCTGGGAACTCCATTAACGCGGCCAATTGCTGGCCATCGGAATTGCTGAAGCTAATTTTCTTGCGCTGAATAGTCATTGGCATGTCCGTGCACTGAATTGATGGGTCTGAGATTGATAAATAATAGCATCTGACCTCCAGGTTAAGCAGTTGTTCAGGTTGACCTGTGTAATCTCTGTTCAACGATGACACGACCTGCGCCATTTGTGCGCGACAAGTTGGAGAAGCTGACATGAAACCTGACATCGAGAGAAGAGTGCCCTCGAAGCTGCTGCATTTGCTGGGTACGCTGGGCCTGGTGGTCAGCGCTACGGTATTTGCCCAAGTAGCCCCGGGAAACAGCGATTATTCCAGTCCAGCTTATAGTGATGTCCTGCCGCTGCGGTCGGCAGCTGAGTTGGAGTCCCTGGTGGGACCGGTAGCGTTATATCCCGACGATCTGTTGGCTGTCGTGCTACCGGCGGCGACCTATCCACTGGAAATTGTGCAAGCTGCACGGTTTCTCGAGCAGTTCGAGCAGGATTCAACATTGTCCGCGGATGAGAGTTGGGACGATTCTGTCGTCGCTTTACTCAACTATCCGGAAGTTCTCAAAATGATGAACGAGGATATTGACTGGACCTGGAAACTCGGTGAGGCCGTCGTGGCTCAGCAAAGTGCTGTGGTCGCAGCTGTCGAGTCTTTTCGAGACAGAGCCCTTGCTGCCGGTAATCTGCAAAGCGATGAGCACCAAACAGTAAGCCGGGTCGACGACGTGATTGAAATTCAGCCGGCCGACAAAGAAGTGATCTATGTACCCTACTACGAGCCGGAACGGGTTGTGGAGTACTCGCCTTACCCGGTCTACCATTATTATCCGCGTGCCTATCCACTGTACTACTACCCCTATGCCAGCAACTATCACTTTGGGTCTGGGTTTTTCTGGGGTGTATCAACGGCGTTTTCCATAGGTTGGTCATCTGATTATTTGCACGTCTACCATTACAGCTATCGAGGCCACCCATACTATGGTCATGCCTACGGTGGTCAACGTTATCGCCACGCGTCGATTTCTGTACACAATAATCACTATGTGAACAATCACAGGCGTAAATCCCATGATAGTCATCGAAGTGGGGATTACTGGCGACCGCGTCACGCCAGTGGTGCCCGGCCGGGGAAGTACTCTTCGCACAAGAGTTATTACAGCCAGAATGATCATCGGCCGTCCAGGTTAAAAGATAATCACTCGGGTGGCTCTGCTGGCGGGCATTCGAAGTCAAACACAACCTTGGCCTTCCGCGAGCGGGGCGCAAATAACATGACGGGTGTGAGTACGAGCCGGCAAGAGCGACGCGATAGTAAGGCTTTGCGCCACTCAACTGACTCGTCGAGTACTCGGCGAGGGCATTCGAATGACATGAAATTGCGAGGCCGCGAGACGAGAGTTGAATCGCACCCGGCTGTGCGTACCAGATCGACTTTCGGGAAAAACTCGAGCGGGCAACACAGGTCACAGGTGGTTTCTGGCCGTCAATTGGTCAGCGCGAGCCGCAAGGGCCCGGCGACGGCGCCGTCTGTGAAATCGCACGTAAAGTCAGGGGTGAAACCTGAGGTGAAATCAGAGGTGAGTAAGCCCGCCAGGCAGCACAGAGATAAACCAAGCTCGAAGGCGCCCTCAGTCAACCGAACAGTCGCGTCGCGCGCCAGTCATCAATCCCGCACCAGTGCGGTCAGGCAAGAGCGTCGACAGCGTCGCTGAGATGTGCCTTATTTCAAGGGATGAAGTTTAGAATTTCGCCGATCGACTCGAGTTTATAAAACTTGTCGTGCTTGATCTCTGCCTTTACCTGCTCGTGCGCCCAGGTAGTGTGGTATGGCACGTGAAAACCATAGCCACCGATATTGAGGACGGGCAGGATGTCGGACTTTGCCGAGTTGCCAATCATGGAAAATTCGTGTGGCTCGATATCCAGGTGTCTGAGTAACTTCAGATATTCATGGGTGTTTTTCTCTGAAACAATTTCGATATGGTGAAAGTAGTTCTCCAGGTTGGATTTGACCAGCTTGCGCTCCTGATCCAGGAGATCCCCCTTGGTAACTACGACCAGTTTGTATCTCCCCGAGAGCGCAGACAAAACCTCTTCGACACCATCGATTAGTACCACGGGTTTGTGCAGCATTTCTTTACCAAAAGCGATGATTTGCTCTACGCCGGCGCTGGTGATGGTTCCCTCTGAGATGCGAATAGCTGTTTCGATCATCGAGAGGATAAAGGCTTTGATTCCGTAACCGTACAGTTCAATATTCTGCGTTTCGGTCTTCATTAGTTCCCTTGCCGACGAATGCTGGGGTAGGAAGTCTTCCATCATCTCCCAGAATTTCTTCTCCGCTTCGAGAAAAAACTGTTCGTTATGCCAAAGCGTATCATCGGCATCAAAACCAATTACCTTTATATTATTCACGACAAGTGCCTGCTGAAAAACTCCAGAGTTCGCCGCCAGGCGAGTTCGGCCATTTCTTTATCGTAGCGACCGGTAGAGTCGTTATGAAAGCCGTGATTTGCGTTGGCGTATTCGAGCATTATGTAATCGACATTTGCTTCCTTTAAGTCCGATTCATACTCCGGCCAGCTTGCATTGACTCGGCTATCGAGCTCAGCCAGCTGAACCAATAGCGGGGCTGAGATGTTCGGGCGAATCTCCTTGGCTGGAGGCGTGCCATAAAACGGGACAGCTGCATCGAGATCGTCCGATAGACTCGCCGCTAGCATATTGACAATATATCCTCCGAAACAAAATCCTACCGCACCCAGTTTGCTGTTGCCGCTGGCGTGTGACTTTAGAAACATGGCCGCCGCAATAAAATCCTGCTCAATTTTTTCTCGACTCATGGACCCCTGCAAGACCCTGCCCTGATCATCGTTGCCGGGGTAGCCGCCTTGCGAGTGCAGTGCGTCCGGAGCAAAAGCGATGAATCCAGCCTTTGCGAGTCTGCGCGCAACATCTTTGATATAAGGGTTGAGTCCACGGTTTTCATGAACAACCAGCACTGCCGGAGCCGTCCCCTGTAGCGAACTCGGAGAAACAAAATAGCCGCGGCCCTCACCATGCCCCCCGGGTGATGCGAAGGTCAGGTACTCGGCTGTTATATCGCTGTCGTTGAAGGACACTTGTTCCGCCAGACTGTAATTAGGTAGCAAGGTCGAGGCCAGCAAAGTTGCGGATAAACCGGCAATTGCCAGCGTCGATAATTTGTTCATGAATGTACGACGATCGATCACGCCGTGTGCATATTCGTCATACCAGTCGAAGGCCTCCTGGGGGATGGGGTGATCGCTGGCTGCGGGGGCCGTCGTGTCCATATTCTAACTCCATCGGTTGGTAAGGAATGCCCGGTTTAGACGCCAGCCCATACTTAAGAGGGCGGGCACTACTCTGACCTGCTGGGCTAGTCTAGCAGGATAATACTTGCGTGTGACGCCGACATGCTCGATCTATTTCATCAATCGATTGAGCGCGATTGTCATGGTTTTGAACGGCTAATCGACTATTCTTCGCATATCAATATCAAAGGGTAGCTCAATGAAAACCGAATTCTGCAAGCAACTTGGCATCGATGCACCGATATTCGCCTTCACCCATTGTCGTGATGTGGTTGTAGCTGTCAGTAAAGCGGGTGGTATTGGCGTGTTGGGTGCGGTTGGGTTTAGCCCCGCCCAGCTCAAGGAGGAGCTCGATTGGATCGACGCACATATCGGTGACAATAGTTACGGAGTGGATGTCGCCATTCCTCAGAAGTATGAGGGTATGGAGGAAACGGATGCGGATAAGCTGGTGGCGATGTTGCAGGCTGCCATCCCCGAGCAACATCGGAAGTTTGCCGAGAAGTTACTAGAGGATGCCGGGGTTCCGGCGTGGCCGGAGGGCGAAACGGAGGTGAGCCTGAGCTTTTCGGCCATACAGGCACAGGTCCTGGTTGACGAGGCGCTGACTCGCCCCCGATGTCGGATGATAGTGAATGCCCTCGGTACCCCTCCGGCGGATATTGTGACGCAGGTGCACGAATCTGGTCGGTTGATTGGCGCGCTGGCAGGGCGATTAAAGCACGGCATCAAACACAAGGAAGCTGGATTGGACTTTGTGGTATGCCAGGGTTCAGAGGGCGGTGGACACGCCGGAGAAGTTACCTCGCTGGTGTTATGGCCGCAGATGGTCGACGCGGTGGCGCCATTGCCGGTTCTCGCTGCGGGCGGGATAG
>JBLHKV010000194.1:0-7648 GCA_047618115.1 Halieaceae bacterium
CTGCCTTTCGATCTGCCATGGCAGCTTCTGTGCCCCGATCGGTAACCAGAGTCCCTGGATATCCAGCGACGTCCAGTGCTGCAGTTGCGTCATCAACTGCAAATGTATCATCGACAATAACAGTGGCCGTTTCTGCGGCAAGGTTCACATGCGCCTGCCGTACACCGGGTACAGCCTGTAGGGCTTTTTCTACGCGCCCAACACAAGAGGCACAACTCATCTCCCGTACGCCGAAAGTTAGTGAGTTTTCGTTCTCCATGATGAGACCACCTAATTTGGATTTTCCCCACTATAAGGCTTCCAGTGGCTGGAAGGTCAAGGTGATTGCGCAAATGGGAGGAATCTGTGGCGTTTGGAGCTATTTATCCACCAATTCTCGTAATTACGGCAAGTTACTTGGCAATACCGTCAGATCTTTTACACTAGCGCTCGAATCTCAACGGACGTATCAGATATGAAAATTGACCCTGCTGGAGCTGGCTTTGCCCCGGATCGACTGGATAGAATTACCAGTCACATGAACGAAAACTATATGAATCCGGGCAAGATAGCGGGCTGTCAGATCATGCTGGCACGTAAAGGTATACCCGCCTATTTCCGCTCGTTCGGTGATATGGACCGGGAGCGAAGCAAGCCAATGGCGGACGACACTATCTTTCGAATCTACTCGATGACAAAACCGATTACTTCGGTCGCCTTGATGATGTTGTACGAGGAGGGCCGTTTTCAATTGAATGATGCGGTGTCTCGTTTTATTCCGTCATGGAAGGGCCAGCGCCTCTGGGTGGCAGGTGAAGGCGAACAGATGAAAACCAAAGCACCCAATTCACCGGTCACTATGCGGCATGTGCTATCTCATACTGCTGGCCTAAGTTATGGAGGTTTGTTACCGGACACCGAGTTACACCCGGTCGATCAGGTGTATGAGGATTTGGGCGTTAAGCGTGACCAGGACGAGACGGTTGCAAGCTTCGCTGAAAAAATGTCACAAACACCACTTCTCTATGAACCAGGAACGGCCTGGAAGTATTCTTTGGCAACCGATGTTTGTGGTTGTCTGGTTGAATTTATCTCGGGGATGCCGTTCGAGCAATTTCTGCAGGAACGACTATTTGCACCGCTCGGGATGGTCGATACGTCGTTTTCAGTTCCAGCAGATAAGGTGGACAGGTTTTCCGCAGCCTATGGGCGTAAACTAGATAAGTCACTTTTTCTGATGGATGATCCAACCAATAGTACTTATACAAAAGTACCCAGCTTTCCTTCCGGCGGTGGTGGCCTGGTGAGTACGACACAGGATTACGCTCGCTTTTGCGACATGTTGAGATGCGGCGGCACACTGGATGGTCAACGGATACTCTCCAGCAGGACGCTGAATATGATGACACGCAACCATTTGTTCCAGGAACAGGACTTGAGCCAAGTAGCTGTTGGCGGCTTCTCTGAGACCGATTATGACGGCGTGGGGTTTGGCTTGGGGTTTGCGTCAACACTTGATGAAGTGCGCTCGGGAACCATCGGTGCTGGAGATATGTACTGGGGTGGCATGGCTTCCACCATCTTCTGGGTCGACCCGCTTGAAGATTTGTATCTTGTTTTTATGACTCAGTTGATTCCCTCGGGATACTTCAATTTTCGTGGTCAGTTGAAGAACATTGTTTATGGCGCACTGGAAAACTAGCCTTACTGCCGCCCCATCTCACATGGTCTGAAGAAAGACTTCCACTGCACCGCCACCCCGGCCCACTGCCCGCCATAGATTTGGCAATATTGCTTTTTTTCATCTAATTGGTTGCATAACCATAACCCCATATGTACCATTACAACACATGGTACAAGAGGTAACACCAAATGGAAATCAGTATAGATACTGAAGAACCTATGCCTTTGTTCTCGCAATTAGTAGAGCAAATCAAAGAAGCCGTTCTCACCGAGCAAATTCAGCCCGGAGATGCCCTGCCTTCCATTCGGCAACTGGCCAATGATCTGGCCCTGAACAATAAGACGGTTGCCAAAGCCTACCGCCTGCTGGAGCGAGACTCCGTCATCCAGATGAGGGGCTATCGAGGCACTTTTGTACACCCACAAGCAAGAGATAACTGCACGGTGGATCTGAATGAAGGGCTGGTCAGCACACTCACAGAGGTCATCCAAACACTTCGAAGTAATGGGATAACAGATTCTGAAATTCGAATCGCATTCGGCAATGTCATGAACAACCGCGCCAAATAGGGAACCAAATATGCAAATCATCGACATCATTTTTTACATAGTATTTATCAGCCAACTGCTGCTGATTTCACATTACTTTCCAAGAAAACTCATAGGGCGAGCTAATTTCGTCTTCAACACCTATCCACCGTCGGAATATCCAAAGCTTTATCCAAAGTCGATGGACCAGGAGGAAAAAGGGTTGGCCAGATTTGGTCGCCTGAATCAAGGTATTCTGTGGTTGGGTTTTGTGATGCTGATTACCCTCGTAGCGTTTGATTACTCGGGTCCCGGCAGGATGAATGAATCATTCCCTATATTTTTTGGATTGCTTCAGTTTTTACCCTATTTCCTCATGGAACTGTCCGGGTTTAACCAGTTCAAACTCATGCGCATGGCCGATGCGCGCACCAAAAGAAAAGCGAGCCTTGAAGCCCGGCGTCTATTGGAGTTTGTAACACCAGGCATGCTGGCATTGGGAGCAATTTTCTATAGTGTCTATATACTCGTTGAAGTTTTCACCTCTCAACCCGGACAATTTCTGGACGGCGAGTCTCTCTCCAAAATTGCCGCCATTACTGCCAGCAATATCCTCTTCGTCGGCATTGCGCTTTATAATATGTACGGTAAAAAATTGAATCCGCACCAGACCAATGGTGATCGCACACAACAAATAAAGACCGTGCTGAACTCTCTCATCATTATGAGCATCCTTGAAAGCAACTACTTTATATTTACAGCTGTCTCGGATGCTTTTGACCTCAAACATCTAGAACTAGCTCTCAACAGCTTTTATTTTCTGATCATCGCTACTATATCCATCAAGGTGACGGAGCGCATTCTACACCCTGGAAATACTGACTTTACCGTGTACAAAGTTGATACAGGGGCAGACTAGCGCCACCTCTTTATGACCCAACCTCGTTGTCTATTTCTGCTTAGGCAGCGATTATTTACCGCCGTGTAGATGATGGTTTTTTTAATGCTGCCATTGCCCTCAAGGGCATGGACCTCGGGTTGTTCTATATTCCCACGCAAGCCCATATCGCCGAGGATATGCAGCCGAGGTTACGTGCCGTGGAGAGCTCGCTTAAGGCGCTGGGAATAAAGAAAACGTATTAGTGTCTAGTGTTGTTAGTGCCGCCCAGAAACCTCAGAATGGCGTTATGCGCAACCTGATTACTATAACACTTGTCTTTTCCATTGGGCTTTCCAGCGGCTGGTGGCTGCGCGATGCCGCGTCGCCAACGCCCGCCACCACAACTCCGCTTGCGCCTCATCCATCGCCGGCAGTGGCGAAACGGTTCGAGGACAAGCCGCCCCCACAGACACCCGCTACAAGTCAGCAAAGCCTGCAACCAGCGTTTAGCGTTCTGCTAAGCAAGGGGCGCTTCGAAGAGGCCATTACCCAGTACGAAAGCCGTGACGAAGCCGGCCGTGATCGTCTGCACCCGAAACTGGAATCATTCGCGCGACGGTGCCTCAGTGAATGCGAGCCGGCCAGGTTCCTTGAGCTCGCGCAATTCTGGCTTGCTGCCTTCTACGACGACATCGACATGCTCCTGCTGTTGGCAGAACATCAGCGTCGGGAGGGAAGCCCTGAGATGGCGGCCGACACCTTGTTGTCCGCACGCACCTACGCGTTGTCCGGGCAAGACAGGGAGGCTATACAGCAAGCAGTTAATAGCCTTACCCAGGAAACTGACACCCGTTATACAGCGCAAGACAACTGGATCGAGCTAATGGGTTACTACGAGTACCTGCAGGCACTCGATCTGAACACCCCGGCATCTGAGCTGCGACAGGCGGACTTGTACACCGCCCTGGGGGAAACCGCGCGTGCTCAGCGCCTGCTAAAAGCACTCATGGACCAGGACATCGGTGCCGATCCGGCATGGACCACTCAGCTGCGAGAGCGACTGGTCGACGCACCTGCCACTGCGCAATCCCCCAGCATTGCCCTTAGCAACGGACTACCCCTGAGTCGGCAGGGATCACACTATCTGGTCGATTCACAATTGAATGGAGAGCAACTGGTCCTGATGATTGATACCGGCGCATCTATTACATCAATCAGCAGCGAACAATTTCTGAGACTACCACGCCAACACTTTCAATTGATGGGCTCAAGGATGTTTAACACCGCCAACGGTTATACCCTCGGAGAGGTCTACCGAGCGCAAACTTTCACTCTGGGCGAATACATTCTCAAAGATATTACGATCGCCGTACTACCCTTTCAAGCACCTGACAACGCGGACGGATTGCTGGGCATGAACGTATTGCGCAACTTCCGCTTCGAGATCGACCAAGACAATTCCATGCTGAGGTTGAGACTGAGGCTGAAACGATAGTAGAACCAGCTTAACCAAACGCCCTTGAGAGTATGTCCTGTAGTAAGCGCCCGAAACTGACATAAAAAACCGGATGGATTTTTTGCGGACTCCTTTAATACCTGGATGCCCTGTAACGGATTTTCTTGAACAATTACCAAATCTGCTACCTTTCCTACCTCGACAGAACCATATTCATTCGCCACACCCAGCGCTTGCGCCGCATTGATGGTCGCAGCCTGGAGTACGGTGAGTTGGGAAACACCATTAGCTTGGCGCCGTCATTCGACGGCGTGCCGGCGGAGTTTATTGCGATGATCACACCATCGACTATTTAAATTTGTCTGTTCTGGATGATTTCGCCCGATACGACATCAACCAAGTTTAGGTTATCGATAAAAAAATCAAAGCGACAATACCGAGAACTAAAATGACCAGAATTCTTGCGATTGCTCTGTACCCGCTCATGCTGCCACTGTGTAGTCTAACCACAGCACTTCTTGTATTTCTTGCCACTGCCACAGCTACAGGGCTCGTTGCGTTCAGGGGTTTTATCCACTTTAACCGTAACGCCTTTGTTGAGCAGCGCGGTTAATTCGTCAATCGACTCTTCGGCATCTTCACTCCTATCGATACTAATCTGAGCATACAACTGCGCTTCATCCACCAGCGCCTGAACTTCCTGCTGACGCACCTCACTGGTTACAAGCAGGACCAACGGGTATTTTTCGCTACCCCCATTGCTGCCCGCATTGGTCTGGTAAGCACCACCGGCGTGATCTTTACGTGAATCCTGACGGCCCTTGAAGAAAAATTTGTCTGACATGCTGCGGTCCTTGTTGGAGATGCTTGGTCACATAGATAATAATTTATTAAAGCACAAAACCAGAGGTGTAGGCGTTTTTCAGAGAGTGAGAAGTTCGGTTTCGAGTTCGGCAGTGGCCAAAGCTTTCTCCGCGACACACAGCCCACCCTGGGCATTGGCAAAGCAACCCGTCCTGACCTACACTAGTTAGTCTTAACAGTCAGGAAAGGTGTAGTCATGCAAATCTATCCGGATATCGAAATACAACAAGGGCGCAGTGTCAATCTCCACCGTGGTCACATGGAAAAACCTATTGTCTACGACATATCCCCACTGGAGTTGGCGCGCAAATACGAAAGCGAAGGCGCCGAGGTACTGCACGTAGTGGACCTGGATAACGTAATGCGTGGCGGTCACCAGAATCACGATGCGGTGTGTGAAATTATTAAATCGGTGCAGATACCAGTACAAGTGGGTGGCGGTATTTGCAGCATTGAGGGCGCCAAGTGGTGGTTTGAACAGGGTGCCGAGCGCGTCGTACTGGGTACCGCCGCCATCGAGGACCGCCGCTTTCTGCATGAGATATGTTACCTGTATCCCGGTCAAGTCGTGGTCAGCATCGATGCCCGAGAGGGGCATGTAATGGTAAACGGCTGGACCGAAAAAACAATTTATACCCCCGAGGAGGTTGGGCAGGACCTAGCTAACAGTGGAGTTGCCGAGATCATCTTCACCGACATCGATCTCGATGACGACCACCCCGAGGCGACGCTTGCCGCTACCACGCAAATGGCCGAAGTTCTCGATATTCCGGTCATATCCAGTGGATCGGTCAAAACCCTCGATGATATTTCGATACTGCAATTGCTACCGGGCATAGCGGGCGCTATTGTCGGCCGGGCGTTGATGGCTAATCGCTTCACACTGCCTGAAGCACTAGCTATCAGCCGCCAGGCGAAGACCAAGGCGGAGTTCATTTAATCCGTTACGGTTCCGGGTTAACTCCCCACCCCTAAGGTGATTCGATCTCCATTGGTCGGTAGTAGTGCTTACCCTGACTTATGTAATCACCCATTAAACTCCTGAAAGTCGCGCCCGCCGAGCCCTCTTCGGTTAGCGTAAGATTCTGGCGGATGAAGTTGACGCTTTCAGGGTGGAGCGTTCGCGCCGTATCCCAATATTGTTCTGCTTTTTCAACGTGCCCATGCGCGCGAAAAAAATTGGCGAGCCGAAATGCAGCCCCTGCTTTGAGTTGATCTGTGGTGTGTGGACGGATATTTGCGATCACTGTCTGAGCCGATTGTACGTGCACGCTAGCGGTGCCCTTTGCTACCCAATCCTTTAGCGCGGGTGCATATACATCCGTGCCGAATGAAATCTTCTGTTCACCGTCACCAATCTCATGGAGCTTGGAATAGGTGCCCTCGTCAATACGAACGATTCTACCTTCTTCATCGATCCACGCGGCAGACGGCACGTTTACAAAATTGAATGCGCTACTAATGATGTGGTCGGGATCCACCACCTGAATATAGGTAGGGTTTGCCGCATCAAAAATGGGCCCCGCCACCGCTTCGCCGCCGACGTCCTCCGCTGCACACAGGATGACAAAATTGGGGTTGTTAATTTCTTCGTATATTCGTTGCCACACGGGCACGTCTAAGAAGCATCCTCACCACGACGACCACGTTACGATCAGAGCTTTCTTACCCTTCAAGTCGGCCATTGTTACCACCTGGCCCTGTCGGTCAGTGACTGTAAAATCTGGCGCCATGGCATCGACCATCATGCTTTCACGCCGCGCCGGAAGTTCAGCGAAGCTCCAGACTCGTGACGCCGTATCGGCAACATAGGCCTGGCCAAGCAAACTGGCAAATGCCGTTAGATCAAACCATTGTTCGCTATCTTGCTCAATCAGTAGGGATTCGCCAATTGGCACACACATATCTGCATAACACGCTCCCTCGGGCTTTAGCGTGAATCCATTTACTTTGGGGAGGTCTGCGGGGTCTATGAGCAGGCCTTCGCTCTTACCGGTCCGCTCCAGCGTTATCGCTCTGCCCTGATAAAGCACCGTCGCACTGCCCTCAGGGTGAATCTGTTTCTTCTCGAAGGGATGCCGAAGCTCCGGTTTTGCCATCATCGCATCTGCCATGCGTCTATCTCCGCAGTGGGAACTGCCCCATCCTAGCCCTATACGACCTCCGAAGAAACCCCTGGAAGCATCCACAATATAGACAGAATGCTGGCCCCGCTGACGGAATCCGCCATTGCACGTCTGGCCCCAGCGGCGGGACAG
>JBLHKV010000195.1:0-7644 GCA_047618115.1 Halieaceae bacterium
TATGGCCGAGCTTGGCACGCTTTTTCACGAAGATGTTTCCGTGCATTTTCTCGGCGGCAGCTACGAGTGGAAGTTGGAGGGACGCGAGGAGTATATGAAAAATATCGGTGTTTCTTTCAGCAATAAATCTATTGGTCACCACAATGGGCACCACCCTGAAATACAGATGCTCAGCGATACCGAGGCCACTGGAATATGGTATTTGGCCGACAATATGTGGATTTTGCATCACAAGGCGTTTACCACCGGAACCGCTTTGTATTGGGATCGATACCTGAAGGTTGATGGTCGATGGCTAATCAAAGACACTCGCTATGAGCGCCTTTATGAAATCAATAAAACACTGGATGAAAACCCGTCTCTGGGTTCACACTATCTTGGCGCTCACGGCACCGACCCGCAGTTTTAACGCCTCTTAATGTTTTATACCTTTTAATGAAACTCTCTGGAGCGGGTAGCCAGGCCCTTTAATTGGTCGCTATGATCGATTAGTTCTCCGGCGATCAGGTGGACTACTCCATCCTTGGTTTCAACCACGCCTTTAACCAGCAACAATTGGGATGTGAGCAGTGCCTGACGACTGCGTTCCTGCAAACTTTTCCAGATGATGACATTAGTATTACCGGTTTCGTCCTCCAGCGTCAGAAATAATACCCCCGACGCACTACCCGGCCGTTGCCGCCCGGTTACCAACCCCGCGACGCGGACAAAGCGCCCATTATTGAGGCCAGCCAGGTCGCTGTGGCGCTTGCACCGCTGAAACAGGCGTTGTTCGCGCAAGAGGGCCATTGGGTGGGGACGTAGGCTCAAACCGGTACTGCGATAATCGGATAGTACCTCCTCGGCAACCTTGGGGGAGGGGAGTTCGACGCCGTCGTTGAGTTCCAGTTGTTGGTAGTCATTGCTGGCCAGCAGGGGTCTGGGCTGCTCAAGAGCCATGATTTGCCATTGGGACTGATAGCGATGACCACTGAGTGCGGCCAGGGCATCCGCGGCAGCCAGCGCCTCCATGTCGCCGCGATCGAGGCTGGCACGTTGGCGTAGGTCGGCGACGTTGCCAAAGGCCTGCTGCCGTCTCGCCGCCACGATGCGCTCGGCGGCTTCTCTACCAAAGCCCTTAACCAGGCGCAGGCCGAGGCGCAGCGAGGGCTGAAGAGCGGTTTCCCTGTCGTTCAATATGTCGGGCCAGCACAGGCGGTGATCCCAGTCACTGACAAGTACATCGATAGGTTCTACCACAACCTCGTGGCGGCGGGCGTCCTGAATCAGTTGTGAAGGTGTATAAAAGCCCATGGGTTGGCTGTTGAGTAGGCCGCAGTAAAACGCCGCCGGGTGGTGACACTTCAACCAGGCCGATACGTAGGCCAGCAGGGCAAAGCTGGCCGAGTGGGATTCGGGAAAACCGTAACCACCAAAGCCTTTGATTTGTTCAAAGAGACGTTTGGCGAAATCGAGACTGTAGCCCCGTTCGCACATACCCTCGACGAGTTTGTCCTCAAAGTGCGCGAGGTTGCCATTTTTACCCCAGCTGGCCATCGCGCGCCGGAGTTGGTCTGCTTCACCACCGCTGAAGCCAGCGGCAACCATGGCAAGTTTGATGGCTTGTTCCTGAAATATCGGGACGCCCAGGGTGCGTTCCAACACCGACTTGATTGCCGGACTGGGATACGTGACAGGCTCCAGTCCCTGGCGCCGGCGCAGGTAGGGATGCACCATATCGCCCTGGATAGGTCCGGGTCGGACGATGGCGATCTGGATGACCAAGTCGTAAAAACAGCGTGGTTTGAGCCTTGGGAGCATGGACATTTGCGCCCTGGATTCGATTTGGAAGACGCCGACGCTGTCGGCCTTTTGTAGCATGCTATAGGTCCGCGGATCCTCGGCGGGTACATCGGCAATACCGGTGATACTAAGGTCGTAGCTGTTGACGTAATGCAGGGACTTGCGAATGGCGCTGAGCATACCGAGAGCGAGAATGTCGACTTTCAACAACCCCAGCGCCTCTATATCCTCCTTATCCCACTGGATGACGGTGCGGTCGGCCATACTGGCATTTTCTACCGGCACCAGGGTGCTGATCTGACTGCGGGTGATGACAAAGCCACCGACGTGCTGTGACAGATGGCGCGGAAATCCGATGATTTCCTGCACTAACTGGTGGAACAGTTCTGCCAGGTCTTCACTTGACTCTTCGCTGTCCGACAATCCCTGTTCCTGGAAACGCTTTTTGAGGTCGCCCTTGCGATCCCACCAGGCCAGAGACTTGGCGAGGTCGTCGATAAAGATGGGATCCAGCCCCAGAGCCTTGCCGACATCTCGCACAGCGCTACGACTGCGATAGGTTATAACGGTGGCGGCGAGCGCAGCGCGTTTGCGGGAATATTTATCGTATATGTACTGGATCACCTCTTCGCGGCGCTCGTGTTCAAAATCGACGTCGATATCTGGCGGTTCATCGCGCTCGCGGGAGATAAAACGTTCGAACAACAAGGAAATATTCTCTGGAGAGATTTCGGTGATAAACAGGCAATAACAAACCACCGAGTTTGCTGCCGAGCCCCGTCCCTGGCAGAGAATTTTTTGCTTTCGGGCAAAGCGGACAATGTCGTATACAGTGAGGAAGTAATACTCGTATTCGAGCTCCTCGATCAGTTCAAACTCGTGGGCAATGCGCAACTTGACCGCTGCGGGGACACCCAAAGGCCAGCGCTGCCTGGCGCCGGTGCCGACTCGTTCGCGTAGGTATTCACGGGCAGACATTCCCTTTGGTACGACTTCCTGAGGGTATTCATAACGTAATTCACTGAGATTGAAAGTGCATTGCTGGGCGATGATCAGCGATTGCCGGAGTAGTGCGGGGGGGTATAAAAGGGAGATTTTCTCCAGGCTGCGCAGGTGACGTTGGCTGTTACTGTGACGTTGTCTGCCTAATTGATCGACACAGGTGTTGTAGCGGGTAGCGGTAAGGACATCGTGCAGTCGTTTGCGTTGGGAGACATGCATATGTACGTCTCCACAGGCAACCATGGCGATATCCAGGTCACTCGCCAGTTGCAGCAGGTAGCTATAGCGCTCTGTCTCGGCTTCGCTACGATAGTGGTTCACACCCAACCACAGGCGGTGTTTGAAGATACTGCGTAGCTGTCGTCCATGATTTGTATTGTGATCATTACTGCCTGGATTCGGGATCCAAATGAGCAGGCAGCGTTTCAAATGAAAGGTGATGTCCCTTAGGGATACCTGGTATTCGCCCTTGGGGCTGCGTCGTCGGGCTAAAGTAATTAAGCCCGACAGTTCGCTATAGGCACTGCGATCCGGGGCCAGAACTATTATTTTCAGGCCCTCCTCCAATTGCAATTCGCTGCCGATAATCAGGTGCAAACGGCATTGCTTAGCGGCTACATGGGCCTTTACTACGCCGGCCAGTGAGCACTCATCGGTAATGGCCAGCGCGCGGTAACCCAGTTGTGCCGCTCGCCAAACCAGTTCTTCTGGGCGCGAGGCGCCGCGCAGAAAGCTGAAATTACTCAGGCAGTGAAGTTCGGCGTAGCCTTCAGGCGGTTGATTCTCCAAGCAGTTCTCTTCGAAATTATGCTGTATGTATATACAGTAGTAAGCGAATGAGAAGCTGTCAAATCCGACCTGCCTATTCTAAGCAGGGGACCGGTATTTATCCAACAAAGCTGCTGAAATCGGGTCCTCGCCGAAGCGAGTGGCCGCCATCGACATTGATGATTTGCCCGGTGATCCACCGCGATTCTGGGCCAACCAAAAACCGGGTTAAGTTACCTATGTCCTCGGGCTCCGCTACCCCGTTCATGGGGGTGTTTTCAATATAGGATCGGTAGACGTCGCTGTCCCGGGGAATGCCTTCCATAATTTCTGTCGATACAAATCCAGGACGAATGCCGTTAAAGCGAATATTTTGCGCGCCATATTCGTCGGCGGCGTTGCACATCATCGCCTCGATACCGGCCTTGGCAACGCCGTAACCGCCAAAGAATCGATGGGTGATATGTCCCGCCAGAGACGACATGGCAACAAAAGAACCACTACCCGCCTTTAGCATCGCTGGCAGGCTGTGTTTAACGCAGTAGAAAGTGCCCATTACATTCAAGTCCAGTAGGCGCCTGAATTCATCGCCATCCTGATCGGCGTAGCGCGCAGGCATGCCACCGCCGCCAGCGTTGGCTACGCAGGCGTGAAGTTTACCTTCGCCGTCGCTGGCCTCGGCGATCATCGAGATTACATCGTCCTCTCGGGTTACATCGCCCACAATAAATCGAATACTGCCACCATTGGCAATGCTCCCGCCGGCAGAAACCTGCTCTACGGTTTCTGTAAGCTTGGTCGCGGTTCGCCCGGCGATTGTCACCGCGGCGCCATCGGCAGCCAGTTGCGCGGCACAGGCTCTACCGATACCGCTGCCGCCACCTGTTATCAAAATTGACTTTCCTTCCAAACCCCCAGTTACCCTGTTCAAACTGTCTTTCCTTTTGTTGTTGGCTGCGTTGTCAGGATGATAGTGGGCGTAGGCGCGAATTGACAGGATTGGTCACTACTGTGATCGTTCTGGTTATGGACGATGGGCGGGAGCGGGAGTACTCTTTGCGCTTCGCGAACAGAGAGGAAACTGATGTGGCTTATACAGGAAAAGTTGCTTTAATCACAGGTGGCGGTAGTGGCATGGGGCAGTTGGCAGCTCGACAGTTTGCCGAGGCAGGTGCGGCTGTCGCGATACTGGATGTTAATGAGGCGGGTATGGCTGAGACCGCCAGCACTGGGGGCAATATTCAATGTCACGCAGTGGATATAACCGACTACGCAGCGGTTGCGGCTATCGTTGGTGAGATTGAGACGAGCTTGGGTGCAATCGACCGGGTCTACAACTGTGCAGCCATCATGCCCTTTGGCAAATTGATGGAGCAGGATCCATCGGTCACTATGCGCTTAATGAATATTAACTATGGTGGCCTGGTCAGTGTTGCCAGGGCGACTGTTCCGGGAATGGTTGCCAGAGGAGCTGGAGATTTTGTCAGCTTTGCCTCTATGGCCGGTATCATTCCCTCGCTGATGATGGGTGGCTACAACGCCAGCAAGGCGGCGGTTGCGACCTATACCGAGGTATTGAAGCACGAACATCTCAACTCAGGTGTGAACTTTGCCTGCGTTTGCCCACCCGCTGTGGCAACGCCGCTACTGCAACAGGGCAAAGACACAACCTGGCCAAAGTTGATGCAGCAGAGTGAAGGGAAAGAGATTTTACCCGAGCAAGTTCTTGCAGCGATCGAGGTTGGCCTCGCTAAAGGCGATTTTTGGATTCCGGTAACCCGCGAGGCAAAAATAGGTATGCTTATGCGGCGCTTGTTACCCGGTTCAGTGTGGAAGAGCATTCACAAAATCGAGGGTTGGTAGGTAAGCAACTTACGATTGATCTGTTCAGCATACGTTCATCAATGTAAAACTGTGTAAAGCCGCTCTGCGCCCGACTGTCTATCGGTTATAACTGTCTTCACCAACTAGTCGTAAGCCGTGGCGCCACAGCCGGTAGTGACACGATAAAGAGGTAACGCAGTGACCAGACCTCATTTTTCAAAGTTCTATCTCAGTGTATTGATGTTGCTGCTAATGGGTTGCAAGCATCCGCTGGTGATCGTCGGTGAAGGCGATATTATCGACCTGAATAATAGTGGCTTCGGCTGCACACTGGAACAATTCCAGTCTCAAGACGAAGCTTGCATCAGTAATGAGGTAGTCGGCGATTACCACGTAAAGTATGAAGCCGTCGCCCGGCCGGGCTGGCAATTTGTCGAGTGGCAAGGCCTCGCGTGTTCCTGGTTTTCTGAAACACCTTACTGCGAGTATGTCGTTGACATGGTGCATGTGTTGAACTGGGACGCTGTCTATCCTGATTTTGACATTCCCGCCACGGTGGCTGTGTTTGAACCTATTCCTGCAGAGGAACCCCTTGCCTACTTCACCGAGCACGTCTCGGATTCAGTAGTTCAGGCGCAGTGTATTGCCTGTCACAGGGTGGGTGGATTGTCCGGTCACACAAGACTGGTATTTGTTGCAGATTCCGATCCGAGCTACCATTTATTGAACTATCAGAATTTTGTAGATCTGGCGACTGAAGAGGAAAACACGAGTCATTATGTTCTAACTAAAATACAGGGTGTTGATCACGGAGGTGGTGTGCAGCTGTCACCTGGAAGCGATGGCTATGAGGCCATGTCGGAATTTCTATTTCTACTGACCGGCGTGGAAGGCACTCCGGGAATAAGCGGTGGTCTGTTTGATGGATACACGCTTGCTGCCCCGCAGGAGACGCTCCGGCGCGCCTCAATAATAGTTGGAGGAGTATTGCCTACCGAGCTCGACGAGGATGCAGCAGCCCAGGGGGACGACACGATACAGCGTCAGCTACTCCGCCAACTAATGCAGGGAGAGGGTTTTCACAAGTTTCTTATAGAGGGTGCCAACGATCGCTTGCTCACCGAGAAGTGGTTGGGGAATCGATTGGCTAATACTTTTCTTCCCTATTATCCGGACCTCGCCAATTTTTTTTACGACAACTATGAAAGCGGTAATCTTGCTGCACTCGTTGGCGTCACCAACGGAATTGATTTTGGCTACGCTCGCTCACCTTTGGAACTGATTGCCTATGTTGTCGAGGAGGAAAAACCTTACACCGAAATACTCACGGCAGATTACACCATGGTTAATCCACCTCTGGTTCTGCCGTATCGGGCAGATGTCGAATTTGTGGACGAATCCAATATTGATCAATGGCTGCCTGCTACCGTAGATGGTTATGAGCGAATTGATCGAGACACCATTATTACAGTTGGAGACCGGGGTTCTCAGGTAACAGGTGGTCTTCCCACCGACTATCCACACGCGGGAATACTTACTACGCCGGGCTGGCTTGCACGTTACCCATCGACGGCAACCAACCGGAATCGAGCTCGCGCGCGCTGGACCTGGTACCACTTCCTGGGTGTTGATATAGAAAGACTGGCAGCGCGCACAACCGATCCAGTGGCGTTAGCGGATACCGATAACCCGACGTTAAAAAATCCGAATTGCACCGTGTGCCACGAAGTGTTGGATCCTGTGGCTGGTGCTTACCAGAACTACGGAGATACTGGTTTTTACAAGAACAAACCGCCTGGAATCGATTCTTTGCCGCGCCTGTACAAACAGGATGATACGTCCGAAGACCCCTATCAAAGTGGTGATGTGTGGTTTCGTGATATGCGAGAAGCCGGTTTTGAGCAGATATCTTTGACCAACACGGACAGCACGCTGCAGGATTTCGCTGCACACATCACGGGCGATTACCGCTTTGCAATTGCTACTGTGAAATTCTGGTGGCCCGCGCTTATGGGTGAGGAGGCAGCCACCTTGCCGGAGGATTCAACAGATGTTGACTACCTGCAGAGACTGCAGTTGTACGAGACACAAGCTGAAGACATCGAAGCTCTAGCGAGCGGTTTTGAAGCTGGTTTTGATGGCGGAGCAGCCTATAACCTCAAGGATTTGTTGGTCGAAATGATGATGTCGAACTGGTTTAGAGCAAGTAGTCGAGTGCTTGAAACTGCCGGGAATGATGAAACACAACACCTCGGAATTGGTAGCGGT
>JBLHKV010000196.1:0-7621 GCA_047618115.1 Halieaceae bacterium
CGATTTGATAGCCCATCCTCGGGTAATGGAAGTTGCAGATGCAGTACTGAAACCGAACTGCGAAAATTATCGGATTGGCAGTTGCACCGCGATTGAGATCCATCCGGGAGAGGCTGACCAGGTCTTGCACCGGGACGACGATTTTTATCCCATTCGGGTGCCGGGTGTAGAGTTTCAGATCGCCGCCATGTGGGCCCTCGATGATTTCACGCTGGAGAACGGTGCAACCCGTGTTATTCCGGGTAGTCACGATCTACGAGAAATCACGGATCTCACGAGCGCCGATGTCGAGCAGGCGGTTATGCAAAAAGGATCCGTTCTGTTTTATCTCGGTTCGACCATTCACGGGGGTGGTGCCAACCGGTCTCAGTTGCCGCGTCCGGGGCTGATCAACACCTACAGCCTGGGTTGGCTGCGTCAGGAGGAGAACCAGTATCTGACCCTTCCCCGCGCTGTTGCCGAAAGCTATCCCGCACATATTCGCAGATTAATAGGCTACCAATCTCACGGCCCCTCTCTGGGTGTCTATCCCGATGACCCCGACGGACACTGGTTCGACGCCTGAAACTGAAATTCTCTTTGGTCAGAGCAGGCTGTTTTCAACCCATCTCCTCACCTAGCCTTGCAGTCGATGTGTCCAGTGGGATAAACGGCTTGCCATAGGTCACCGTAATTCGCCCAAATGGCAGTGGAATCTGCTTTCTATCCCAGCCGTTCAGGCATAGGTAGCGTGAAGCTGACCAGGAGACGGCAATCAGTGGTACGCCGCTCTGCATGGAGACATGAATTGCACCTTTGTGGATGTGTCCCTCTGGCCCGGAGGGTCCATCGGGGGTAAAAAAGGTATTTTTACCTTGTTTGAGCTGATCCACCAACTGATTTGCGGCAACTTTTCCACTGTTGCCAGAGGAGCCCAGCAACAGTTTTTTTACACCCTTCATGTTAGCCATGGCGTGTGAGGCAGACATGTACCAGGCCGGATGTACAATGAATGCAAAGTTATTAAACCGAATCGAGTGGCTCATGAAAATGAACAAACTTCGATGCCAAAAACAGAAAATGTAGTTGTCACCAGGATTTATCGATTCGCCCTTGTAAGTCACCGTTGAGGTAAGGGCAACAAAACTTGTGTACAGGAAAAGAGCCAGGCCGCTAGTCCATGCATACAACTGCATTGGCAGCCACCAATACCAGGGAACTTCGTCGACACGGTAGCGAGATTTAAAATCTTTCATTCAAGACAAGGCGCTTCGATGAGTGGGGCAGTGGCCTCTATCTCGACATTCGAGTTATAGCGCTGTAGTGAAATATGAAAATTCATCTGCAGTCTTATCTCACGGAGTTTGTCTAGTTTTTCTCGATTTTCCCGCTGGCCGCGGTGCGCGTAGGGCGTCATACAAACCAGGTCGCGCAGTACTGCGCCGCTCATGTCCTGTGTGTAGTCCAGATCAGCTTCGACAAGTGATTCGAAACCCGGTATCAATGGGGAGTCCGATTCGTGGGGTTTCGGGTGGTTGTAGAGTAGGCAGCGCAATTCCCAAAGATGGCGGGGTGCTGGGGTCACCTTCAGGTATAGGCCCTCTGGTTTAAGCAGTCGCGATAACTCCCGCCCATCCACCGGTGCAAAAACGCTGGTCACCAGGTCCACGCTTGAATCCGGAAGCGGCACATCAAACACGCTTGAGACTGCAAAAGAGCCCTTGGGGCAACTTTTCGCGGCCAATTTCACGGCGGCCTTAGAGATATCAACACCGAATACACTCGCGGCAGGCAGCGCCTGTTGAATGGACCCGCAGTAGTGTCCCTCTCCACAGCCCAGATCGAGTATCCGTGGCGATGGGTTTGTAAGGAAGGTCAATTGTTCCTGGATGGCCAAGGCAAGGGGTTGGTATAACCCGGTATTGTGCACACGCCTGCGCGCCGCAATCATTTCTTTGCTATCCCCGGGCAGCGGACTATTTTTGCGGTTGGCCTGCAAAAGATTGACATAGCCCTCTCGCGCCAGATCATAGCTATGACCATCCGGGCAAATCAGGGAAATTTCCTGTTCAGGTGATAGGGTTTGTCGACAGACGGGGCAGATCCACATATTACGACTTGGTTTCTTAGCGAGGAGGTGGCGATAACTTACCTCTATGGTGCCGCAGGAATCAAGTGCCGATCTTAGCGCAGAGCTTGTGCTAGTATTTATTCAAAATATTTTATGGGATGTAGGTATGCCCCAATACCAAAAATTGTTAGGCCTGATAGCGATGTTGCTTTCGATCGGCGCCTGTTCTGATAGCGGGGATTTGGCTTTATCTGAGCCACTCCCACCACCGGAGGAGCCGGGCATCTTTGGGTCCCTCGCTGTTGGTAAAATGGATTTTGAGGTCGTGGACGCTAGCCGCCAGGATCGTTGGATATATGCCGACGTCTGGTATCCCGTAGACGCACAAGATGCAGTCAGTGAACCTCTGAGTTTATATCCGTTGCTGGGTGCACTTGGTATCAACGCGCAAATAGCGGTCGACAACCTGATGGTGTCGAGCGAGCGAAAGATGCCTTTGCTGATTTTTTCCCATGGTTTTGGCGGCACCAATACTCAGTCGACACCGCTGATGGAAACCCTGGCCAGCCACGGTTTCGTTGTTGTCTCCCCAGCTCATACCGGGAATACCCAAGATGACCGCAGCGACCCGAATGCGCTGGAAAATCGGGTCCCGGATATCTCATTTATGATAGATACCATGCTGGCGCGCAACGCAGATCCGCTGGACGCCTTTTACGACAGAATTGATCCCGACTCTATTGGTGTTCTCGGGCACTCTGTCGGCGGTGCAACATCTCTAGGTATGGCTCTCGGTATGGCCGGCGCACCTGCTGATTTCCGGGTCGATGCTATCGCACCAATTTCCGCGGCGGTGGCGGGGAATTTTGTAGCCGAGGATTTTGCGAGCATAGACGTTCCGATGTTACTGCTGGGCGGCACCCTCGACACCTCGGTGCCCATTACCCTTAATGACCTTGTATTTGCGAATGCCAACCTGCCGGGCAAAATCTTCAATGTTGGCATCGAGGGGGCGACGCACACTCACTTCGCGAATATCTGCGCTATCGCAAACTTTCTGCTCGATCTGGGGTTAACTGTGGTGCAATGGCCAAGTGTTGGCGCTGCGGCCTTGATTGAGCCTTACAATATCACTTGCTCGCCGGAAGCTTTTCCCATCGAAGAGGCAGTCAGATTGCAAAATGTGTACATCGTCAGCTTTTTTAAGGCGTTTCTGTTGGACGATGCACGCTATCTGGAGTTTTTGTCAGAGGTGTATGCTGCTACAGAGCCAGCAATACTATTCGAAGCTAAATGACTCGGTGAAAACTCGTTAACCGGTACCGATAAGTCAGTTTATCAGTACCGGATTGACGAAGGCCTTACGCTGCTGCTTCTTCGGTTTCAGTTTCAGCTTCGGTATCGTCATGCTGTTCCAGCTTGGCCTCCAACTCGTCTATTTTGAGTTGCAGCTCAGCCTTCTCAGTCTTGGATTTACTCAATGATTTTTGGAACAGGTCATTAGCTGCTGTCTTCTCGGCAAGTTTCTTCTTGTTGGCGTCGAGATTTTTCTTCATCTTGATCGGGTCAAACTGCTTTAAGGACGTGATTTCCGAGCGCTCCACTGCCAGGTCCTTTTGCAGGGACTTGATTTGCAGCTTGAGTGCAGAGATCTTCTCATTGAGGTTGTCACTGCGCTGATTTAGCTCACGATTTTGCTGCTCGACATGCTTGTTTGCCGATGCCTGTGTGGATAGTGTAGAGAGCGTTTCCAGTTGTTTCTCAATGGTAGTCTGTTTTTCCTGAGTTTCTTTGACGCACTTTTCGATCTCAGCAGATTTGGCATCCAGTTGGACCTGATACTCAGACCTGAGCCTGTCTTCGAGTTCAATAAGTCGTTCCAGATTTTTGGTGGTAAGCATTCAGCGGCTCCTTTGTAGCTGTCGACGGGGTTGGTCAGAATATTTTGTTGGCGGAGTCTATACTAAAGGCCCCATTTCAGCCACTGCCAGAGCAGTGATTACGGGATTTTATAGGGTAATTAATACCGGATCTCCGGGGTTTTAGATTTAATCGGGTCGGGTGCGCGATATGCCAAGTCGGGCGTTATCGGTACAATGAGTCGATTCCTCAAAATTGAGAAATGACTTGGACATTTACACGATTACCATCGCAGTCAGTGTGATTATCTTCGTTGGCGTAGGCGGGTTCGCCGGACGCCGCGTTAAAAAACTGGATGACTATTTTGTAGCCGGGCGTCGGGCACCGACTCTACTTATAGTTGGAACCCTGGTCGCCAGCGTGTTCAGTACATCGATTTTCTTGGGCGAAGCCGGCTTCACCTATGATGGTCAGTTGGGACCCTACATTTTGATGCCCGGAATTGCTGTAATCGGCTATGTTTACGGCGCTCTCTTTTTTGGTACCTATCTGCGTCGGAGTCGCGCTCCAACAGTGGCTGACTTCTTTGGTCAGCGTTTTAACAGTCACCGGGTGCAACAAGCGGCGGGGATTACCATTATTGTCGGTCTTGGCGGCTACCTGCTCGTGGTTACACAGGGCGCGGCCATCCTGCTCTCGGAATTGACCGCTTTGGGGTATTTCGAGTCCATCATACTTGCTTGGCTTAGCTACACAATATTTACAATGTACTCGGGTTCACAGGGCGTCATCTTGACTGACACCTTAATGTTTCTCCTGTTTGTATTTGCCACTGTGTTTTTTGTACTGTTTGTAGTCGATGGGATGGGCGGTGTTGCTCAGGCTGTTGAAGACCTGACCAGAGTCGAGAGTAAGCCAGATATTGCGTCCTGGCATGGCACAGTCGGTCCTGGCACGGAATGGCCGACACCCACGGATTTTCTTATCTGGAGCTTGATCATGGATATGTCCTGGGGCTTTGTCTATGCGGTGGGTCCGTGGCAGTCGAGTCGTCATCTGATGGCACGTGATGAGCACGTTGTTATTCGTGCAGCGGTTTACGCATGTTTTGCAGTCGCGTTGATGCAAATACTGATCTACGGCATAGGAGGGCTGATTAATGTTGCCAACCCAGATATATCACCATCGGAGACTGTGATGATTTGGGCGGCAAAGAACTTGGTGCCAAGCTTCCTGGGCGCGCTGTTGCTGGCTGGCATCATGGCCGCTGCGTTGTCTTCTGCCTCCACGTTTTTATCGTTGGTGGGGTTTAGTATCAGCAACGATATAGTGGTGCGTAAGAAGGAATTGACCCTGCGTCACACACGCATAGTCATGATGGTGACCGGAGTATTCGTGCTGCTGGCGAGTTTTATTTTCCCACCGAATATATTCTGGCTCATGCTGTTCATCGGGACAGTATTTGCTTCATCCTGGGGCCCCGTAGGCTTTATGAGTATCTGGAGCAAAAGCATCACAGCTGATGCCGCATTCTGGGGTATTGTGACCGGGTTCGCGTGTAATGTAATACCCGCATGTCTTGAGTACATGGGTTTCATTGTACTTCCCAGCTACTTCAACCCCGCCATTATTGGCGCCGTCATTAGTCTGGTCACAATTATCGTTCTTTCAAAGATGGGTAGCGTTAGCGCAGCGGAAGTAAGCTACCGGGAAAAATTGCACCGGACACCGGACGGCGATCGCAACCTACAAAAAACCAAGGTTACCATGCTGGCACCGGCCTTTTTGATCGCCTATGGCTGCCTGATGCCGGTTCTGTTGATCAATTACTATGTCATTCCGTATCAAACCGGTACCGGCCAACTGTTGAACGATGGAGCTTTGAATTGGTATACAGGGGAAACAGTGTTGGCCATGCTCACAGCGGTGGTTTACATCAGCCTAGGCCTAATCGTCGCGAGAGTTGTGTGGGGGAGATACAGCCCCAGTGGGAGCTGATCTCGGATACACTCTGCCGCCCAGAACCGTACCCCATATTTCGATATCTCGCATTGTTTCGGGCTCTACGTCATACGGATTTTCTTCAAGCACCGTAAAGTCCGCGAACTTACCTACCTCAATCGAACCGATAGAGTCCTGCTGTTGGATGGCTCTGGCCGCCTCGATGGTAATGGCGCGCAACGAGGTTTCCACAGAGACCTTTTCACTGGGGGCAAGCACATTGTTTTCTGCGGTACGCCGGGAGGCAGCAATCGCTGCAAGTGTCAGCGGCGCCGCAGGCGCCATGGGTAAGTCGGAATGAAAAGATATGGGTACACCCAAGCGTTCAAGTGAGCCCAGTCGGGTAATATACTGTGCTCGTTCTGCGCCCAGCCCAATTTCTGAATACTTGTCTCCCAGCGCCCAGAGATAGAACGGGTTGGCACTGACCCCAATGCCAAGCCTGGCAACTTGCTGGTTTTGAACTTCGGTGGAGTATCCGAAATGATGCAAAATTGTTTGATGATTCTCGCGTGGGTACTCGGCTTGCAATTGCCTGACAACATCCAACACAACGTTGAGACCGGCGTCGCCGTTAACGTGAATATGTAGTTGATAGTCTTCGCGCCAGTAAACCCGCGCGGCGCTCATCAGTTCTTCTGGTGTCATGATCCACTCGCCGTGGTGACCATCGAGATAGCCGTCATCCATCTGCATAAGTTGTGAGTAGAATGCCCCATCAGCCAAGAGTTTCACTTGCTTTGGGAGATAGCGTAACCAACGATTATCGCGTTCGGGAAGCGCTGCGATTGTTTTAAGGCCCTCCTGGTTACCGCGGATACCCAGGGATTTGGCGTTACCGATCAGTAACATGCGCAAGGGCAGGTCGTTGTCTTTGAGTACGGTTTCGAGGTGTGCCATTTCCAGTTCTAAATTCAACAAAGGAATACCCTGGTCGGCCAGTGTGGTAATGCCGTTGCGACGGGCGTGCTCGAGACCTACATAAATGCCTTCCTGGAATCGTTGAGGGTTTAATATGAGGCTTTGCAAGTTTGGGAATATTGAAGACAATCCAATTTCCCAAAAATGCCCTTCTGTGAGGTTGATCATCGGGTTTCCGGCCACCTGTTGTTCGGTGATACCGAGTTTTACCAGAGCCGCATCGTTGACATAGATCTCGTGGAAGGATCGATGCCACACAATAATGGGGCGGGTGCTGGATATTGTATTAATATCTGTCCGGTTTATCTCTCCGTGAAAATACTGGTGGTAGCCCCAGGTGACAAGGAACTCCTCCGGATCTGTCATGCTTTCATGTAAGACTCGCAAGCGATCCAGGTAGTTATTGCGTCCTTGTACCCCTTCAACGATTTGATTGGGTAAGTCCCAGGCCCAGGGTGTGATGAACTGAGATGGCAACAGCAGACCTGCGAGTGCTGGATGTAGGTGGTTGTCGATGAAACCTGGCATGATCACTTTACCTGCCAGAGTTTTGTCGACCAAAAGCTCGTGATCAGTCAGTGTTGCTTTTAGAGTCGATAGGTCGCCCACAGCGAGAATGTGTCCGTCCTTCACGGCCACGGCGGTTACCGATGAGTTGTCACTGTCCATGGTGAGAATTTCCCCGGCGACGAAGACAGTTGCAACGGGCAAAGACGTAGCTGCTGATGCGGGTGCCGGCGCCGGCGCTTTGGTACAAGCGAGTATCAACGTGGATAGAAGCAGTACTAG
>JBLHKV010000197.1:0-7590 GCA_047618115.1 Halieaceae bacterium
GCCTGATCCACGGCAGACTTACCGCCGCACAAAAAAGCACAGCAATGACGGAATTCCAAAATGGATCCGTGCAGGTTCTCGTCGCCACTACGGTGATAGAGGTCGGCGTCGACGTTGCAAACGCAACTGTGATGATTATAGAAAATCCCGAGCGTCTGGGGCTTGCCCAACTCCATCAGCTAAGGGGGCGGGTGGGGCGCGGCAGCGTGGCGAGCTTCTGCGTACTACTTTATCAGCAGCCGCTATCCGCGCCTGGGCGAGAGCGTCTAGCGGTGCTGCGGGAGAGCTGCGATGGGTTCTATATAGCCGAAAAAGACCTGGAACTACGCGGCCCGGGAGAGGTGCTGGGTACCCGGCAAACGGGCCTGATGCAGTTTCGAGTGGCCGATCTGAGCGCGCACGCCGACTTACTTGACGAGGTTCGTGAGGTGGCTTTGAAACTCGTCGATTCCGACCCCGACAGAGCCGGCTCGCTCATTGCTCGCTGGCTCGGCGGCGCCACCGATTACGGGGCGGTATAGCGCAGTCGCCGCCCAGAGATCACAACAAAATAGGCGGTAACAGCTTCTGAAGGCGCATTTTCTCTCTGGTCGCGTCTCCGGTTAGGGCAAACCCCAGTAGCGCTCCGCCGGCATCCCGGTATTCAGCCAAAACGTTATTGCCCTGCTCCTGGACAAGCACCCACTCTCCCTGTTTATCGGGCGCGGGCGGCGACACCACTACCGGACAGGCCGGCGTTTTGATCGTGACTGGCATGGCTGGATAGGCCACCTCAGTGGGCTCACCCGACAGCGTCTTACCCAGTGCTCGCGCAGCCGCCATCAGCGGTGCGACATAGACCAGAACTTTGCCATCGACCTCGGCACAGTCACCAAAGGCGTAGACATTTTTCGCACTGGTTTCTAGAAGGCGGTTGGTTTTGATTCCGCGATTGATCTCAATACCCGCTGCTTGCGCCAGAGCAACGTTTGGCCTCACGCCGACCGCGGACAAAACAATATCCGCCTCGATCGTTTCGCCGCTATCCAGAGAGACGCTCACACCGCCTTCGGGAGCCTTGTCCACAGCTTTGACCAGGGGACCAAAATGGAATGTCGCTCCCAGAGTTTCGAGCCCCCTCTGCACCGCCTTGCCAGCGGCTTCCGGTAACAGTGTCGGCAGACAATAGCCGAGCGGATCGACTGTCTCTACCTCGAAGCCCCCATTGAGGAGATCATTGGTAAACTCGCAACCGATCAGGCCGCCGCCAATAATACAGACCTTTTTAACGCCATTGTTGGTTACCGCAGCACGGAAATCCGCGTAGTCCAACAGGTCGTTCACGGAGTACACCAAGTCCAGCCCATCTCCCGCAATAGGAGGACGAATAACATCGGCGCCGAGTGCCAGGATCAGCCGGTCATAGTGTATGGAGGTCTCGGCATCTCCTGTTTTGATTTGTTGATTGGCGGTGTCGATTTCCGTCACTCGCGTCATCGTCCAGACGCTAGCCTTGAGGTTTTTGGCCATAACGCCAGCGTCGAGCATGGCGAGGTCATCTGCCGAGGTGTTCTTGGTGTAACCGGTTGACAGCATCGGCTTTGAGTATGATCGTCCATCGTCGGCAGTGATCAGAATCAGGGGTGTTTCTTCATCGTGCTTGCGGAACTCCTTGGCAAGGCCATAGCCTGCCAGGCCCGTGCCCAATATGATCACAGGTGCCTGCACGTGGTCGGTATCTTCATCCTGATGATGCGGTGTCTCGGCAACAGGTGTCTCTTCGATCAACTCGAAATCTTCCTTACCAACGCCACAGTCGGGGCACAACCAGTCCTCGGGTACGTCTTCCCATTTGGTGCCGGCAGCTATGCCGTCATCAGGCCAACCTTCCACCTCATCGTATACCAAACCACAGACGATGCATTCCCATTTGCTCATGTGTACGTACCTTCGTTACCATTCACCGTGTTGTACCCTTATTCGAGGCACTGACTCCTGCCGCGCAGGAGGGAACATATTAGTGCTGCGCAAAAATTAAGCAAGTCCAGATCCCACAAAAGGTTATCCTGGTATTTATTTGAATCAATTTCCCAGAACATCGACTACCGACTCTGAACCACGCTGGGTCTGGCGACAGCACTTTCCTCGTGCCGGCTACCACCTGCCGCACTGGATTCTCGATGAGACCTCGCTCACTGATCGTCTCATAAACGCGAGCGACAACCATTTTGCCGTGGTGCGGCGACGCCAAGCCTGGCTACAACCACTACCTTCTGAACGGCAACTATTGGGATTGGGTACGCGCCGCCGCGCGCTGGTCAGAGAGGTGCAGCTGGAGTGCGGAGGCGTACCCTGGGTTTTCGCCCGCAGTGTGATTCCTGCAGCTACCTGCACAGGAGCGCTTCGCCATCTACGCGGGTTACAAAACCGCTCCCTGGGCTCTTTGTTGTTTAACCGGCCCAATCTTATTCGCAGTGACTTTCAATTAGCCACCATCGCGCTCGACTCCGACTACGTCCCCGCGGATTTGCCTCGGGGTGAAAAGTGCTGGGCCAGACGCTCCAAGTTCAGCATAGACCGAAAAGACATCATGGTCAGCGAGGTTTTCCTGCCCGCTTTTCAACCTTGGGCCAGTTCCATGCTGCAGAAACTGACCGCGCAGAGTAAGCTATAGCCGCCAACCAACAGCCCGGGCGTAACGTGAACCTAGCAGCACCAGTAAATCCCTACCTACAATTGATTCGATTCGATCGCCCGATCGGCACGCTCTTGCTGCTGTGGCCTACATACTGGGCTCTTTGGCTGTCGGCAGAGGGGTGGCCCGACCCGAAGCTCCTCATTATTTTTAGTCTGGGCACGTTTCTGATGCGCTCGGCGGGTTGTATAGTCAACGACTATGCCGATCGAAATATCGATGGCAGCGTAGAGCGCACTAGCGCCAGGCCACTGGCCACGGGCTCGATCAGCAGCCGCAACGCACTGCTGTTTGGTGCAGCCTTAACACTGGCAGCCTTCGTTCTGGTGCTGTTTACCAACCGAGCCACCGTGCTTCTCTCAATTGGAGCCGTCATTCTGGCCGCCTGCTATCCCTTCGCAAAACGCGTCACTCAATTGCCACAGTTTGTACTGGGGGCAGCCTTTTCCTGGGGTATTCCTATGGCGTTTACCGCCCAGACTGGAGAATTGCCCGCCGCGGCGTGGCTGGTCTTTGCGGTTAACCTCGTGTGGACCGTAATGTACGACACGTTTTATGCCATGGTGGATCGCGATGACGACCTGCGAATCGGCGTTAAGTCTACCGCTATCTTACTAGGGGATAAGGATCTTCTCGCCATGGCTGTACTGCAGGTTGTAATTATCGCTGGGCTCGTCGCTATCGCGGTCACATTCAATCTCGGATCCATCTATTTTCTTGGTGTTGGAGGCGCCGCCGTCCTCTTTTTCTATCAACAGTGGCTCGTCAGAAATCGACAGCGGGACGACTGTTTCAAAGCGTTTTTAAACAATAACTGGGTAGGTTTCAGTATTTTTGTCGGCATCCTGCTGCACTTTCATCTCCAGGCTGCTATGGCTTTTCTGAATTTGGGTCCAGGTAATGGCTGAGCTTGAACTGAGGTTCTATCCCAGCATTGGTGAGCTTCCGGCAGAAGTGTGGAACGGGCTGTTTGGTATAGACTATCCGTTTACCCGACACGAGTTTTTAAGCGCTCTGGAGGAGGGAGGATGCACCACCAAAGACTCGGGATGGCAGCCAAACCACGCCATCCTGTACCGGGAAGACACCGCCATCGCGGCCATGCCGCTATATATTAAAAGCCACTCCTACGGCGAGTATGTGTTTGACTGGAGCTGGGCTGACGCCTATCGCAGACACAATCTGGATTACTACCCCAAGCTTCTCAGTGCCATACCCTTTACTCCCGCAACAGGCCCTCGGCTGGCCGTGGCGGAAGGGGAGAATAAAGTAGAGATAACGACGATACTCTGCGCTGCCATTTGCGATTTCTGCACCCAACAAGGGCTCTCGTCGTGGCATATTTTATTTCCGGAAAAGGAGGCCTCGGAACGGCTTGTAGCTGGTGGACTTATGTCTCGCCACGGCAGCCAATTTCACTGGTTCAATCGTGGGTACAGCAGTTTTGACGACTTTCTGTCAGGATTTAACAGCCGCAAACGCAAGGGTCTGAAGCGCGAGCGCCGTCGTGTCGCCGAACAGGGTATCGAGCTGCGCACTCTGGAAGGGTCGGATATCAGCCCGGAGAACTGGGCCCAATTTTTCCGTTTTTACCAAATTACCTATGCCAAGCGCAGCGGCCATGGGGGATACTTGAGTCTAGAGTGCTTTCAAGCTCTGGCCAGGCTCATGCCTGAACAGATCGTAATGGTGCTCGCCAGGCAAGGTGATCTGAATGTGGCTGGCGCTCTGTATTTTCGCTCTGGCCAAACCCTCTATGGACGTTACTGGGGCTGTATCAAAGAGCTGGACTGTCTCCACTTTGAAGCCTGTTATTACCAGGGTATCGAGTACTGTATTCGAGAAGGCTTACAAAAATTTGATCCGGGGGCTCAGGGTGAACACAAAATCCAGCGCGGGTTTGAGCCAAGTAAAACCTGGTCGAATCACTGGATTGCCCACCCTGAATTCGCCGCAGCGATCGATAATTTTACCCGCCAGGAGACAGACCAGATAGAGCACTACATCCAACAGGCCAGCGAATACCTGCCGTTCAAAAAACCCAGCTAAGCAGACCGCGCTGGTCTCCCTAACAGCCCTCGAAACGTGCACAACATTTACCGGAGCGCTCCAAATCATGACAGGCCTACCCACCCTCATCGACAGTAACTTATCCCTGAATGAACGAGTAGCTACCCTGAGCTTTCAGCGCGATGATGTCCGCAACGCGCTAACCGGCACTGGCCTGATAGACGATATCGTCGACACGTGCAGCTGGGCCAATGGTTGTCCCGATGTATCCGTATTAATTATCACCGGTGAAGGCAAGGCCTTTTCCTCGGGTGGCAATATCAAGGAGCTACGCGACAAGCAAGGTGCCTTTTCAGGTAATCCAGCTGCCTTACAGGAGCAATACAGACACGGTATTCAACGAATACCTCTGGCAATGCAGTCTATAGAGGTCCCCACAATCGCAGCGATCAATGGCCCCGCCATCGGCGCTGGTTTTGATCTGTGCAATATGTGTGATATCCGACTTGGGTGCCCCGAGACGCTGCTGGGTGAAACCTTCATCAACCTTGGCATAATCCCGGGAGACGGCGGAGCCTGGTTTCTGCAAAGGATTGTTGGGTACCAGCGCGCCGCCGAGCTGACGCTGAGCGGTCGACTGTTCGGGCCCGCCGAGGCGCTGTCCTACGGTCTTCTCCTGGAGATTACAGATTCTGATCAGTTGTTGCCGCGCGCTCAGGCCCTCGCCGCAACTTTCGCCGCTAAGCCTCCACGCGGCGTCAGGATGAGTAAGCGCTTACTCCAGGCTGCACAGCGTATGGAACTGAAAGATTTGCTCGATATGAGTGCCAGCATGCAGGCTATCAGCCACCAAATGGCAGATCATACTGAGGCATTAGCTGCCTTTATGGAAAAACGCGACGCCGAATTCAAAGGGGACTGACCCACTATTTACGCCACACTAGAAGCCTGTTGTTTGCAGGCATTGCATGATCTCTACTCAAGCGGTATCCGGCTTTTCGCGCCAACTCATCAACCGCCTCAAAGTCGCGAATCGCACTGACTGGATTTTGTTCCTTCAACCATAGATCAAAACACGCATTGCTGTCGCTGGTGTAGTTTCCGTCGTAGTTGAAGGGGCCGTAGACAATCAGGCAGCCCGGGCTGGAGCTATGCTCTCCGAGATAGGCATACAAGCGCCGAACCAATTGCCAGCCCATGATGTGCAGCGTATTGGCTGTGAACACCGTATCTGGAATAGCCAACGGCCACCGCTCCATACCGACGTCCAGCTCTAGTAAAGGCAAAATATTGGGAGTTGCTGCATCCTCAACCCACGCCGATATTGCTGGCAAATTCGCCGCTCGATCACTAGGCTGCCACTGCAAGTGAGGCAGCGCTGGGGCGAAATAACTAGCGTGCTGACCTGTGCCGCTACCGATTTCCAGGACCACTTCGGCAGTCACCAGCTCGACCTTCAATAAGTCTAGAATTGCCTCTTTGTTGTTCTCGCAGGCCTGGGAGAAGGGCTTCATCGAATCCGCTCCGATCAGTGGGGCTGGTCTCTGGTGAAGGTCCAGCGATCCGCTGTGGATTCGGCTGCATTATAACGATATCCCCCGCCATCGAAATCCTTGAGCTGCACGGCTTTCGACAAGCGGTTCTCTATAGCGAAGCGGGTCATCATCCCCCTGGCTTTTTTGGCAAAAAAGCTCACTACTTTGTACTTACCATTTTTCAGGTCTTTGAATACCGGCGTAATAACTTCTGCGGTGAGCCCTCCAGGCTTAACCGCCTTGAAATACTCATTGGAGGCGAGGTTGATCAGCTCTTGAGTTCGGCTACTGGCGAGTTGCCGGTTCAGCGCGTCGGTGATTTCATCGCCCCAGAATTGATAGAGATTTGACCCACCTGGGTTTTCCAGGCGAATACCCATTTCCAACCGGTAGGGCTGCATCAGATCCAGTGGTCGCAGCACTCCGTAAAGGCCGGACAAAATGCGCAAATGGTTTTGAGCGTAGCTCAGATCACGCGCAGTCAGACTATCTGCGTCTAGCCCTGCATACACGTCTCCTTTGAAAGCCAACAAGCTTTGCTTAGCGTTATCCTGGGTAAAGGGTGGCTGCCAATTCATGACCCGCTGATGGGTCAGCGCGGCGATATTACTGCTCACCCCCATCAACTGTTGAATACCTTCAGGGCTGCTTTTGCGCAGGGTTTTATTGAGAACGGTCGCGCGATCGATAAACTCAGGTGTCGTCGCTTTACGGGTATGCGCCGGTGTTTTGAAATCCAGTGTCTTGGCGGGAGAGATAACTATCAGCATGGGTATATAGACCGGAAGAGAGTGGGACAACAAAGCTGCGCAGTAACAATGAAGCACGGGTATAATACGAGAGAACCCAACAATTAAAAAGTTTTCATCCTGCCGATGTCATGGATTACAGAGCTTGTATCTCTCATAGATCGCATCACCGTCTACACTGGTAAAGCACTGGCGTGGCTGGGCCTGGCAATGGCGCTACTAACAGCTTCAATTGTATTGCTACGCTATGGATTTGGGCTCGGCTCTATTGCAATGCAGGAGGCGACGATCTATATGCACGCGTGCCTGTTCATGCTGGGTGCCGCGTACACCTTGAAAACGAACTCGCATGTTCGCGTCGATATTTTTTACCGCAAGTTCTCGCCGCGTACAAGAAGCTGGGTCAATTGCCTCGGCACCATTGTTTTCCTAATGCCACTATGTGCCTTTTTAGTGGGTGTCAGCTGGGATTACGTGACTAATTCCTGGGCGATCCGCGAGGTCTCCGCAGAGCCGGGCGGACTTCCAGCCGTCTTTCTACTAAAAAGCCTGATTTTTCTGATGGCGGCGAATCTGGGCGCACAGGCTCTGGCCGAGTTACTGCGCAATGCGACTGCCCTGG
>JBLHKV010000198.1:0-7568 GCA_047618115.1 Halieaceae bacterium
TTTATAGCTGGTTGTTAAATCACCCTCGTTTAGGATCTATTGTGCAAGCGTGGCAGAGCGGGCATGGACTTCCTCGAAAACTACGTAACCGGGTACTTTTTTTACTCTGGTTCAGCCTTTGCAGCACCAGTCTCATCCTTTTCAAATCGTGGGTTACGCTGGGCTTGGCTGTAATCGGTATCGGGGTGACAGCCTATATGCTCGCTCAACCTATTTCCGACGAAAGTGAGTAAGTGGGTCCGAGAAAAGCCAGTCACACCGAGCTACGACAGCTGTTAAGTTTCGCAACACTGTTAATTCAAAAATCAGCGAACTATTGAGTAAATCACAGCTCTAAAGAACGTCTTGCCAACTGTATCGGGGAAGGTACACTACAGTCCCCACTAGGAGAAATACGCCCAATATGACGACGCTGAAAGCACATACATGCCTGGCTGGCGCTCTCGCCAGTCTGATTCTGATCGGAGTATCGAACAGTTACGCCTCGATAGAACCTTTGTCTACGCAGAAAGACACAGCAAAAGAGTTAGTCGATAAACTCGAATCCCGACATTATTCCAAACAGAAATTGGACAATGGTCTCTCTTCCCAGTTTTTTGATAACTACATAGACACGATAGATTCCCAGCGCGTCTATCTATACGCCAGTGATGTCGCCGAGTTTGAAAAATATCGTTTTTCGCTGGACGATCTCATGCGCGATGGTGACGTTAAGCCTGGTTTCGAGATTTTTAACCGTTATCAAGAGCGTGTGGTGGAACGCCTCTCGACCACTTTAGAGCAGCTTCCGACCTTGGTTGCCAAGCTCGACTTTACCCGTCAGGAAGAGATTCTACTGGACAACAAAGACCAGAGTTGGAGTGTTGATAGTAGTGAGGCAGATGAGCGCTGGCGCAAACAGATAAAGAACCAGGTGCTTGGTTTGCGTATTGCAGGTAAAGACAACGAAGGTATAACCGAAACACTTACACGTCGCTATAAAAATCAGCTACACCGAGTTGAGCAGTTCAACGCTCAGGACGCATTCCAACTCTACGCTAACGCGTTGACCGAGCTATATGACCCCCACACCAATTATCTGTCGCCGCGCAGTTCAGAAAATTTTGATATCACTATGCGCCTTTCACTGGAAGGCATTGGTGCGGTACTGCAATTGGAAGATGAATACACCCGCGTAACTCGAATTATTCCAGCCGGACCGGCAGATAAGCAAGGCGAGCTGAAAGCCTCTGACAAGGTGATTGCCGTCGCTCAGGGCGAGGAAGGCGAACTTGTAGACGTTGTCGGTTGGCGTCTGGATGAGGTAGTAGAATTGATCCGTGGCCCAAAAGACACTTTGGTGAAACTGCTGGTCATTCCAGCTGGAATGAGCTCTGCGGACACGACTAAGACCGTCGCTATTGTGCGCAATAAGGTCAAACTCGAAGAGCAGAGTGCGCAGAAAGAAATCATCGAGGTACCTACCGCAGAGGGAACCGTAAAGCTCGGAGTGATAAAAATTCCGAAGTTCTATATTGATTTTGAAGCTATGCGCAAGGGCGAGCCCGACTACAAAAGTACAACTCGCGACGTCAAGGAGCTGCTCGATGAACTGGTTGCAGAAGATGTTCAGGGCCTGGTGATTGATTTGCGAAACAACGGAGGTGGGTCCTTGCAGGAGGCCAACGACCTCACAGGCCTGTTTATCGAGTACGGGCCTACTGTTCAAATCAGACACTCATCCAGTAAAGTTTTCAGAGACGGTAAACGGATGCGGTCACCTTATTACGATGGCCCACTAACAGTACTAATCAATCGGTTGAGCGCGTCCGCTTCTGAGATATTTGCAGGTGCAATTCAGGATTATCAACGCGGCACGATTGTCGGCGCTCAATCTTTTGGCAAGGGTACCGTGCAGACACTGATTCCGCTCACCGAGGGTCAACTTAAATTAACAGAGTCGAAATTCTATCGGATCTCCGGAGACAGCACGCAACATCGTGGCGTTATCCCCGATGTCGAATTTCCCTCTCTTTATGACAAGGAAGAAATTGGAGAAAGTGCCCTCGATCATGCTCTGAGCTGGGATCAGATCAATCCGGTACGGCATAAACAGTACAACGATTTCGACAGCCTTATGCCTGCATTGTCAGAGCTTTTTGTACAGCGCGCACAAGCTAATCCCGATCTTATATTCCTGGAGGAGCAGGTAGAATTCATTGAGGAAGTATCTGAGGCTACTACGCTCAGCCTACACGAAGAGACTCGATTAGCGCTGCGTGAGCAACGTAAAGATCGAGGACTGGCAATCGAAAATAAGCGCAGACTAGCAAAGGGTCTACCGCCACTCAAAGACCTCGAGGAAAATCAGAGTGAAGAGACTGCCGAAACAGACGGTGAAACGGTTGCGGCATCAGAGGAAGAGGAAGATGATAACGATTTCGACTCCAGTGAAGTATTGCTTGGCGAAGCAGGAAAAATTCTGGTAGACACTATGATTTTACAAAACCAACGCTTTGTCGCCGAGGTTCTCAAGCCGGCGAGTGCCACTCAAAGTACTAACTAGCGCCCGTCCGGAAACCGCCATAATTATTGTAGGGTGGAGTAAAATCCACCCTACAATAGAACAGAGCCTAGACCGGCTCCCTCATAGTCACAAACTCTTCAGCAGCTGTTGGGTGAATACCAATGGTACTGTCAAATATGGCCTTTGTAGCACCTGCTTTTAGCGCAATCGCCATACCCTGAACGATTTCTCCGGCATCTGCACCGACCATATGCAGACCCAACACCCTGTCACTGGCTTTGTCTACAATCAGCTTCATCATTGTTCTTTCAGTGTTGCCACTTAGCGTATGCTTTAAATGTCGAAATTCAGATCGAAAGATGTCAACTTCGGCGTATCGTTCTCGTGCCTGTTCTTCTGTTAAGCCTACGGTACCCATGTTGGGTTGGCTGAATACGGCGGTAGCAATGTGCTCATAATCTACCGTTTTTGGGGCTGGCCCACATAGTGTGTCGACGAGGGCCATGCCTTCAGCTAACGCCACCGGCGTCAATTCAACACCACCTTTTACATCACCGATGGCAAAGACTGATGCCTCACTGGTCCTATAGAACTCGTCGACTACGATTGACCCATTATCTCGTAACGCCACCTTAACCGTCTCCAGACCGAGGTCATCTGTCAGGGCTCGTCTACCGGTAGCGTACATAACCAGATCAGTTTCAATGCTATCACCGCTGTCGAGATGAACTAGCAAGCTGCCATCTGCCTGCTTTTCAAGTTCACGGACATTGCTGTTGAACTGTAAATTGATACCCTTCTTTTTCATTTCCTGTGCCAGAAACTGACGGCAGTCCTGATCAAATCCACGCAGGAAAAGTGGGCCGCGATAAAACTGGGTAACATCCACACCGAGACCGTGGAGTATGCCGGCAAATTCTACGGCGATATAACCCCCACCAACTACCAGAGCTCGTTTTGGTAAGTGCTCCAAAAAGAATACTTCGTTAGAGGTGATAGCGTGTTCAGCGCCGGGAATATCCGGTACAAAGGGCCAGCCGCCAGTGGCAATTAGAATGTTTGTACAACTGTATGTCTCACCGTTGACGGAAACGCTGTGCGGTCCGGTGATCCTCGCCCTTCCATCAAATACTGTCACGCCTGCGCCAGCTAGAAGGTCATCATAAATACCATTGAGGCGCTCTATTTCCTGGGTTTTATTATCTCTCAGCCTGGGCCAGTCGATAGGGCTGATCTCGCTATCCCAACCATAGGCGCGGGCATCGTGAAAGTCTTCACGGTAGTGTGAAGCGTAGACAAATAATTTCTTGGGCACGCAGCCAACATTGACACAGGTTCCGCCCAGATAGCGTTCCTCTGCGCAGGCTACGCGCATACCGCGAGTTGCCGCCATCCGGCTGGCGCGCACGCCTCCTGAACCTGCGCCAATCACGAATAAATCAAAATCTACTTCCGTCATCCCTCTACTCCTTATCGGCCCCTATAAGAGGCTGCTGTTCTGCCAATGTGTTATTCCCAAACCATCGCAGCGAGCTATGTAATTTCACGACCTCGCCAACGATAATCAGCGTTGGCGCTTGAATATTTGCCAATTTAACCCGCTCCGGTAAATCGCTCAGAGTCCCGGTGATGACCCGTTGTTCTGGCAACGTCCCGTGTTCGATCAGGGCAGCTGGCATTAATGGGTCTGATCCATGGTCTACCAGTTTTTGACATATGAGTGCCAGTCCGCTTAACCCCATATAAAACACCAGAGTCTGTTGAGTGACAGATAGCTCATCCCACGGTAAATCAATCGAACCGTCCTTGAGGTGGCCAGTGACAAAGCGCACCGATTGTGCGTAATCTCTATGGGTGAGCGGGATGCCCGAATAGCATGCGCAACCAGATGCTGCGGTAATTCCAGGCACTACCTGGAATGGAATTTTTTCCCGCGCCAGCAAATCAATTTCCTCCCCTCCCCGGCCGAATATAAAGGGGTCTCCTCCCTTAAGTCGAACCACTTTATGACCCTTGCGTGCGATGTCAACCAACATCTGATTGATCTCCTCCTGAGCTACGGCGTGCTGATCCCGGGCTTTACCCACATAGATCCGAACCGCATCGCGTCTGGCCATGTCCAGTATCGCTGGCGACACCAGTCGATCGTGGAGGACATAATCTGCAGCCAGAAGTAGCCGATGTGCCTTAAAGGTAAGCAGGTCGGGGTCACCTGGGCCAGCGCCAATTAGATAGACTTCGCCAAGTTCGTCCGAGCCCCGATTTTTGGCATTTTCGAGTTGGCTCTCAAAAAGCTTCTCTGCACCGTTTTTGTCCCCGATAAAAATGCGCTCGGCAATACCGCCAGCTATGGTGTCTTGCCAGAGTTTACGTCGGCCCAGCTCGCTTAGCCCGGCTCTAGCCACCCTACCCCTGAGTTGCCCGAGAAACTCAGCTAGTTTGCCGTAGGCCGCTGGCAGGCGCGCTTCGATTTCACCGCGTAAATGGCGCGCCAGCGTAGGGCTCTTCCCCGACGATGAGACTGCAACAATCACGGGTGATCGATCGATGATGGAGGGAACGATAAAGCTACATAGCTCAGGCTGATCAACCACATTGACCAGCAGGCCGGCCGCAGTCGCCTCTTCTGAAATCTGCCTATTCAGCGCTAGTGAATTTGTCGCAGCGATGACGAGTTTAACGCTTTCGAGGCAACCGGTATCGTACGTCTCAAAAAGGCAATTTCCACCGCTGGATAGGACCAGGGCCTGCAATGGGTCATTTATTTCCGGACTAACCACGAGAACCAGGGCCTGAGCCCTAACCAGTAGCTCTGCCTTCCGCAGCGCGATATTGCCCCCACCGACCAGCAGAACGCGCTGACCTCTCAGGTTGAGAAAGGCGGGGAAGTAATCCACTAAGCTTCGAGACGGTCCAGTCCACCCATGTAGGGACTAAGAACGGCCGGAATCGTCACACCTCCATCAGCAGTTTGATAGTTCTCCATAATCGCAACCAGGGTCCTCCCTACCGCGAGCCCGGATCCGTTCAAGGTGTGCAAATACTCGGGTTTACCGGTTTCTGGATTGCGCCATCGAGCCATCATGCGGCGCGCCTGAAAATCTCCAAAATTGCTGCAGGACGAGATCTCCCGATAGGCGCTCTGTCCGGGTAGCCAAACCTCTAAGTCGTAGGTTCTTCGAGCGGCAAAGCTAAGATCGCCTCCACAGAGAATGACCTTTCGATAGGGTAATTCAAGTGCTCTCAGTATGGATTCAGCGTGGCCTGTCAGCTCTTCAAGAGACTCGGATGAACGATCTGGACGCACCATTTGTACCAACTCGACTTTCTCAAACTGGTGTTGCCTGATCATGCCTCGAGTGTCTCGCCCATAGCTTCCAGCTTCGCTGCGGAAGCACGGCGTGTGGCAGGCAAATTTGTATCCGGCGTCTAATGCTTCACTCTCGATGATCTGGTCACGGACCAGATTGGTTACCGGAACCTCGGCTGTAGGAATCAAATAGTAATCGGGGTCGTGATGAAGCTTAAACAAGTCGTCGGCGAACTTAGGTAACTGCCCGGTACCAAATAAAGACGCGCTATTCACAATGTAGGGGACATATATTTCTGTGTAACCGTGTTCACCGGTGTGCGTGTTCAACATAAATTGAATGAGGGCACGATGCAGTCGAGCCAGTCCAGCGTGCATAATACTGAAGCGAGATCCTGTCAGCAGGCTGGCACGGTCGAAATCGAGGAGCCCCAGGTCCTGGCCAATATCAACGTGGTCGCGAGCTGTGAATTCAAAGTTGCGCGGATCACCCCAACGGCTCAACTCGACATTGGCCTCTTCGTCACGGCCTTCCGGTACCTCCGGGTCGGGAATATTAGGAATGCCCAACATTACATCGTCCAGTTCTGTCTGGATGGCTTTTGCAGTCGCTGTGGCTTCGTCGAGCTGCTCCGCTATTCTTGCTAAAGTCTCATTAACCGTGATTTTGGCCTCCTCCACCGAGGCACCCGCTTTTACCAATTCTCCAATTTTCTTGGAAGCATTTTTACGCTCCGCCAATAAATTTTGACTGTCGATGTCCGCCTGCTTACGTTTTGCATCCAGCGCTTGAAATGCTGGCACGTCGAGCTCGAAGCCCTTCTTCTCAAGCTTGGTGGCCAACTCTTGAGGGTTTTGTCTTAATAGTTTCAGGTCTAGCATGAAGTTCTCGCAAAAAAAGGTTAAGCCAACCGGGTTAAGCCGACACCAAGGCCAGCCGCCAGGACACAAATAATGACGCTTCCCAGCGTGTAAAACACCGCCATTACCATCTGGCCATCTTCAATGAGATTGAAGGTTTCCAGTGAAAATGTAGAAAACGTGGTGAAAGCGCCGAGAAAGCCGACGATGACGATATTACGCCAATCGGAGTGTATCGCAGCCCTCTCGGCAATTAGAACGTACATTATACCGATGCAGAATGAGCCCGCAAAATTAACCGACAACGTCGCCCAGGGAAATTTCCCTGGCGCTAGCGTGTGTATTGCATTTGTTACCAGATAACGCCCTACGGCACCCCCGGCGCCGCCGAGGGCGATAAATAGTATGTGTTTCATATGCTGTAGATACCGGGAGCTAGTCGTAGCGCCGTATTGTACTTTCTTTGTCTCGCTTGCGCAGGTATGCCAATTTCTCGCCAATTTTGACTTCGAGTCCGCGCGGTTCGGGAAAGTAGTAACGCTGTGCTTGCAGATGCTGGGGGAAATAATTCTCTCCCGCCGCAAATCCTTCTGGTTCGTCGTGAGCGTAGCGGTAGTCAGCACCGTGATCCATCTGTTTCATTAAGGCAGTCGGTGCATTGCGCAAATGTATGGGGACATCTTCGCTGGCGCCACCTTGTACCTGATCCATCGCCGCGCCATAAGCTTTGTAGACAGCATTGCTCTTTGCTGCGCACGCGAGATAGCAAATAGCTTGAGCAATCGCCAACTCGCCCTCCGGCGACCCCAGTCGCTCCTGTACCTGCCAGGCGTCCAGCGCTATCTGCAATGCTCTTGGGTCTGCGTTACCGATGTCTTCGCTGGCCATACG